>JASJKW010000274.1:0-6181 GCA_037621305.1 Pseudomonas sp. | reverse complement strand
GGATGGCGCGGGGCGAGGATGTCTGGGCTCAGGGCTGGTCTGAGCCAGGCGCGGGATCTGACATGGCAGCCATCCGCTGCTCAGCCATTCGTGACAAGGATGAGTACGTCATCAATGGTCAGAAAATTTGGTCAACCCGCGCGGTCTGGGCTGACTGGCTGTTTGGTCTGTTCCGCAGTGATCCTGGCTCCGAACGCCATCACGGTCTGACCTTTGTGCTGCTGCCTCTCGATACCCCGGGCATCACCATCAAGCCCATACGCCAGCTGAATGGACAGACCGGGTTTGCCGAAATCTTCTTCGATGACGTGCGGGTGCCGGTTGGCAACCGTCTGGGGCAGGAAGGTGCCGGCTGGCATGTGGCTATGGCCACGGCCGGCTTCGAACGGGGTTTGATGCTGCGCTCGCCCGCACGCTTTCAGGATACCGCGCGGCGGCTGGTGGAGTTGTATCGCAAATACCAGGCAACTGCAGATGGTGATCGCTCCATCCGTGATGGGGTGTTGCAAGCCTGGGCGGATGCCGAGGCGTACACCTTGAGTACCTATGCAACTGCATCGCGGCTGTTGAAAGGCGGGCGGATCGGCGCCGAGTCCAGTACCAATAAGGTGTTCTGGTCGGAACTGGATCAGCAGATACATGAGCTGGCCATGCGCATTCTCGGACCTCGCGCCGAGATTACTACCGACCCGGAGGTCGCCGCTTGGGTGGAGGGATTCCTGTTTTCCCAGGCCGGACCCATCTACGCCGGTACCAATGAAATTCAACGCAACATCATTGCCGAACGCATGCTTGGCATGCCGCGCTGAGGACAGGTCATGGATTTTACCTTTAGCGAAGAACAGCTTGCTTTCCGAGACAGCATCAAGCGGTATCTGATGAACGAGTTCTCCCCCGAGCTGATTCGTGAATTATGGACCACGGAAACCGGGCGTTTCCCGGGCATGTGGCAGACGCTGGCGCAACAGGGGTTGACCGCGATTTCAGTGCCGGAGGCCAATGGTGGTCTGGGGCTCAGCGAGGAGGACTGGATTCTTCTCGCTGAACAGTGCGGCTACTTCGGCATGTTTGATTCGTTGCTCGATACCTCCATGGTGGCGGTGGGGGTACTGGCGGGGCTGGAGGATGCGGGAGTACGCGACCAGTGGCTTGAGCGCATCGCCGCAGGTGGCGCCCGGGTGGCAGTTGGCCATCCGCTGAACCCGTTTGTGGCCGATGCTCATGTGGCCGATCTGCTGTTGCTATCTCACAATAATGA
The DNA here is from genome assembly GCA_037621305.1 of Pseudomonas sp. Classification (GTDB taxonomy): domain Bacteria; phylum Pseudomonadota; class Gammaproteobacteria; order Pseudomonadales; family Pseudomonadaceae; genus Halopseudomonas. The sequence goes on along the minus strand of JASJKW010000274.1, from coordinate 4,923 downwards.
GGTTCATGCGGTTGCCCCTGATGAGGTGCGCATGGAGCGGGTTGAAAGTCTTGATCCCTCACGCCGTATGTTTCAGCTGGACTGGTACCCGGGCGCAGCAGTAGCCGGTGCTGATGAGGGGCAACGCCTGTGGGCGCACGCGCTGGATCAGGGAGCACTGGCTTCCAGTGCTCAGCTGCTCGGGCTGACCCAGCGCATGCTGGATATTTCCATCGATTACGTCGCCGAGCGCAAGCAGTTTGGCAAGCCCGTCGGGTCTTTCCAGGCAGTCAAGCACCGCCTGGCGGACGTGGTCATTCAGTTGGAGTTTGCCAAGCCCGTAGTCCACCGCGCGGCCAACGCGCTGGCACAGGGTTCGCCGTTGCGCTCGGTTTATATATCACAGGCCAAGGTTGCGGCAGCGACAGTCGCGGCTGCCGCAGCGCGGAATTGTATCCAGGTACAGGGCGCCATGGGCTACACCTGGGAAATGGACCTGCATATTTTCATGAAGCGTGCCTGGGCGCTGGATGGCCTGTGGGGCGACCGCGCCCACCATAAACAGCGCATGGATGACTATGTGCTGAGCGAGGGCGCCCAACTGGGTGCAGGCGCAACTTTTGAAGCGGGGAACTGATCATGGCAGAAGCCTACATTATCGATGCGGTACGCACTCCCGTCGGCCGCAAGAAGGGCACCTTGGCGGGCATTCATTCAGCGGACCTGGGTGGCCATGTTCTCAAGGCGCTGATTGAGCGAACGGCGATTGATCCCGGACTGGTTGAGGATGTGGTGTTCGGTTGTTGCGATACCATCGGCTCGCAGGCGGGTGACATCGCCCGCACCTGCTGGCTGGTAGCAGGATTGCCGGAGCATGTGCCAGGTACCACGGTCGATCGCCAGTGCGGCTCGTCGCAGCAGGCAGTGCACTTCGCTGCCCAGGGCGTCATGAGTGGTACCCAGGACCTGGTTATTGCCGGCGGTGTCCAGAACATGAATGCGATACCGATTTCCGCGGCCATGCTCGCCGGGCAGGCATTCGGCATTCCCGACCCGTTCTCCACTTCTCCAGGCTGGAAAGCCCGTTACGGTAGTCAAGAGGTCAATCAGTTCAGTTCGGCGCAAATGATTGCCGAGAAGTGGAACATCAGTCGCGAGGAGATGGAACAGTTTGCTCTGGAAAGTCATCAGCGCGCTGCCGCTGCCGCCGAGGCCGGTTACTTTGATCGGGAAATCGTCCCGCTGAACGGACTTGAGCAGGATGAGGCTCCGCGTCCTGACACTTCCCTGGAAAAGATGGCCACGCTGCAGCCCCTGCAAGCCGATGGCCGGATCACTGCGGCGGTCTCCAGTCAGACTGCGGACGGTGCCGCCGCGCTGCTGATCGCCTCTGCCCGGGCGGTGGAGCAGCATGGTCTCAAGCCCCGCGCGCGTATCCATCATCTGTCCGTACGGGCGGATGATCCGGTCTGGATGCTAACAGCGCCGATCGCAGCTACTCGTCATGCGCTGAGCAAGACCGGACTGACTGTCGAGGATATCGACCTGTTCGAGTGCAACGAGGCGTTCGCCTCCGTGGTACTGGCCTGGATGAAAGAGCTCAATATTCCAAGGGAGAAAGTCAACGTCAATGGCGGTGCCATCGCCCTTGGCCATCCGCTGGGCGCTACCGGTGCTCGCATCATGACCACCATGCTCAACGAATTGGAGCGCCGCGGTGGCCGTTATGCCCTCCAAACCATGTGTGAAGGCGGTGGCCAGGCCAACGTCACCATCATCGAGCGTCTAGCCTGAGGAAAACACTATGAACAGTTGCAAGGATCGTGTCGTCATCATTACCGGTGCCGGTGGTGGATTGGGCCGGGCTTACGCTCAGGCATTTGCCGAAGAAGGCGCCAGGCTCGTTATCAATGATATCCGTCTCGAGGCGGCAGAGGCAGTCGTGGCAGAGATCGTCGCTGCAGGCGGCGAGGCACTGGCCAACTCCGGCGACATTACCAACATGGCAGGTGCGCAGTCCATTCTGGACGCCGTGCTCGAGCGCTTCGGTGATGTTCATGTGCTGGTCAATAATGCCGGCGTCTGCCGGGACAAGATGTTCGTCAATCTCAGCGAAGAGGACTGGGATATGGTCATGCAGGTGCACCTGAAAGGGCACTTCTGTCTGACCAATACCCTGGCCCGGTACTGGCGTGACCGCAAGAAAGCTGGTTTCGATGTGGACGCGCGGATCATCAATACCAGTTCCGGTGCCGGCCTGCAGGGCTCGGTTGGACAGTCCAATTATTCAGCCGCAAAAGCCGGCATCCTCGGCCTGACCCTGGTACAGGCCGCCGAACTGGCCCGGTACGGTATCACCGCTAACGCGCTGGCGCCGAACGCTCGTACGGGCATGACCGAAGGGGTCTTCGCCGAGATGATGAAGAAACCCGAGGATGGCAGCTTTGATGTCTGGGACCCCTACAACGGCGCGCCCATTGTCACCTGGCTGGGTAGTACGGCATCGCGTCATGTGACCGGTCGCGTGTTCGAGTTCAAGGGCGGCTGGCTTTCCATAAGCGAAGGATGGAGCCCCGGTCCATCAGAGGACAAGGGTGCCCGCTGGACTCCGGAAGAACTCAGCGACGTGGTCGACTCCCTGATTACTCAGGCCACACCGGCAGCGCCGGTCTACGGAGCTTGAGGAGGGAGTTATGGACTTCGCTCTGAACGCTGATCAGAAAATGACCGTGGAAACGGCGCAGGCGATGCTCGGCGAACACAGTTCGTCCGAGCGCGTCCGCCTTGCTATGCAGACAGACGCCGGCGTCGATCCCGCTTTATGGGCACTGATGGCCCAGCAGCTAGGGTGGTGCAGTCTGTCCATTCCTGAAGAGTATGAAGGTGTGGGGCAGGGCGATCTGGATCTGGCGCTCCTGCTGGAACAGATGGGCTATCACCTCAGCTGCGTGCCTTTTTTCGCGACTGTGGTACTGGCGGCAAAAAGCCTGGAGTACGCGGCGGCGACCCATGCACAAGCCCATTATCTTCCGCGTATCGCTGCTGGCGAGCTACGGGCGACCCTGGCCTGGTCGCAGCTGTCCAGCGTGGCGGATTCCGAGCCGAAGTTACGGCGAACCGACGATGGGTTACTGCTGGAAGGGTGCGTCCCGTACGTACTGGATGCCGTTAGCGCTGATATGTTGTTGATCCCGGCGCGCTCCGAGGAGGGCCAGCTGTGCCTGGTAGCGTTGCCCTCCGATGCCTTGGGTTTGACGGTACACCCGTTGCGGACACTGGATACGACCCGGCGCTTTGCGGATCTGGATTTGTCGCAAGTCCGGCTGACCGACGAAGCCATCATCAGCGCGGGTGACGTGACAGCCCCGCTGCAGCGGGTGGCGGATCTGGCGCGCATCCTGTTGGCGGCAGAGCAATTGGGCGGAGCCCAGCGCTGTCTTGACCTGACCGTCGCTTATGCGAGCGAGCGGGTGCAGTTCGGGCGCACCATCGCCTCCTTCCAGGCCATCAAGCATCGCTGTGCGGAGATGATGGTGAAGATCGAAGCCACCCGGTCCATGGTGTATGGGGCGGGCATCATGGCGTCGTCGTTGGATGAAGACAGCCTTGCCATGGAAGCGGCCGCTGCAAAAAGCATGGCTTCAGAAACCTATTTCTACTGTTCCCAGGAGGCGATCCAGCTGCACGGCGGGGTGGGTTTTACCTGGGAATACGATCCGCATCTGTACTTCAAGCGTGCCCAGGCCAGCAGTGCATGGCTTGGCGCGGCAGACAGCCTGTTGGCCGGCATTGCTGCATTCCTGTTGGACGGCAAGGAGGAGGTTACCCATGCGTCTTGAATTCAGCGCAGAAGATGAGCTGTTCCGCAGGGAAGTAGCGCAATGGATGGAAGAAAGCCTGAGCGGCGAATTCGCGCCGCTGCGCCACCGCGGCGGGCCGGGTGATGAGGAGGCCTATCCGGAACTGCGCAAGGCCTGGGAGCGCAAGCTTGCCGAAGGCCGCTGGACCTGTGTCGGCTGGCCGGCCAGCGAGGGCGGACGGGGGTTGTCGGTTTCCCAACAGGTCATATTCCACGAGGAGTATGCACGCGCGGGTGGCCCGGGACGCATGGGGCACATCGGTGAGGGACTGATCGGGCCGACATTGATTGCTTACGGATCGGAGACCCAGAAACAACGCTTTTTACCGGGAATTCTGCAGGGCACCGAGTTCTGGGCACAGGGCTATTCGGAGCCGGCTGCCGGGTCGGACCTGGCCAATGTGCGGACCCGCGCCGAGCTGGATCCGGTCACCGGGAAATGGGTCATCAATGGTCAGAAAGTGTGGACCTCGCTGGCCCATGAATCCCAGTGGATCTTCGTCGTGGCCCGCTGCGAGCGTGATTCGGTCGGCTCCAGAGGTTTGGTGTTTTTGCTTGTTTCGCTGGATCAGCCCGGCGTTGAAATCCGGCCTATCAAGCAGATCTCCGGCGGCTGCGAATTCAATGAGGTGTTCTTCGACAACGCCGTAACCGACGCTGAAAACCTCATTGGTGAGCCAGGTGAAGGTTGGAAAATCGCCATGGCGCTGCTGGGTTTTGAGCGGGGCATGTCGACCCTTGGACAGCAGATGCACTTTGCCCATGAGTTGTCGCTGATCTGCGAGGTGGCACGAGGCAATGGTGCGGCGGCCAATCCAGCTCTGAGAGAACGTGTTGCCCGTGCCTGGAGCGGTCTGCGGGTCATGCGCTACAACGCGTTACGCATGCTCTCCGGCAGCGAAGGCGGAGGCCTTTCCCGTGAGGCGCTGATCTACAAGTACTACTGGTCCAACTGGCACCGTGATCTCGGTCAGTTGGCGATGGATGTACTGGGTTGTGACGCCAATGTGGTGAGTGAGGAATACGATAGTCGTACCCGTCTGCAGCAGCTTTTCCTATTTACCCGAGCGGACACTATCTACGCC
>JASJKW010000273.1:0-4808 GCA_037621305.1 Pseudomonas sp. | reverse complement strand
GTTTGTAGTCGCGGTCGAACAGGTAGTTCTTGTTCAGCAGGCTGAGGCTGCTGTCGTCGATAAAGCCTCTGGATTCGGATTGGCTACTGGCCAGGCTGGTCTGGGTAGCGATGACTGAGGCGGTGGCTAATGCGATAAGGCTGAGTTTGCGTGCTTGCACGGTGATTCTTGCTCCTTGCTTTTGAAAAGCGCTGATCAATGTGACGTAGTGGGACGTGGCATGGATGCCGCCGGCTATTCTGAGCCAGTGGATTGCTGCGTCGCTGCGCTCCTCGCAATGACGGATGGGGGAGGGCGTGTTTACGTCTGCTGATGCCGCAGAATGGTGCCGCGATCGCTGGCCGTATAGACGGCGTTGTTGTGGTTGGTACGGAGTGCGGCCGCGGCTGTTGGCGGCGTAGGCGTGCCGGCAGTGGTGCCGAATACGCGCCGTAGGGTAGCACGAGGGGTACTTGGGGGCGAACCGGGGGTGGGGAGATTGCTATAGCGGCGCCCGTAGGCGCCGCTATAGGTAAAGCCATGTTACCTGCTTAGTGCTGGGATTCCATGGTGTCGAACTCTGCCTGAATCGCCTCGTCATGAGAGGTCTTGAACAGTAGGGAAACAACAACGGCGGCCACAGTGCAGGCCAGGAAGCCGGGCACGATCTCGTACATCATCGACTGCAGACTGGCGATGTTGCCCCAGATACCCACTACCACGGCACCGGTGATCATGCCGGCCAATGCGCCCATGGCGGTGAGCTTGCGCCAGAACAGCGACAGCAGGATGATCGGGCCGAAGGCTGCGCCGAATCCTGCCCAGGCGAATGCAACCAGGCCGAGGATGTTGGAGCGCGGGTCGATGGCCAGCAGCGCGGCGATCACCGCGACCGTCAGTACACCCAGGCGGCCCAGGCGTACCTGTTGCAGTGCTGTGAGGTCCTTGCCGAAGATCTTGTACAGGTCTTCAACCAGTGCCGACGAGCAGACGATCAGCTGGGAAGAAACCGTCGACATGATCGCCGCCAGTACGGCTGCCAGCACCAGACCCGCTACCAGCGGGTGGAACAGGATCTGCGACAGCAGCAGGAACACGGTTTCCGGGTTATCCAGCACCTCGTTGCTGGTGTGGAAGTAACCCACACCGATCAGGCCGGTGAAGACTGCGCCACTGGCAACCAGAATCATCCAGCCGATCCCAATACGGCGTCCGGCTTTGGCGTCGGCGGACGAACGCAGGGCCATGAAACGCACGATGATGTGCGGCTGGCCGAAGTAGCCCAGCCCCCAGGAAGCGGCCGAGATGATGGCCAGCACGCTGCCACCGAATAACAGCGAGGTGCGATGCAGTTCGGCGCCCGGGTTGGCCAGGTTGTGTGCAGCATCTGCCGCCTCGACAGCAGCCATGGTTTCACCCAGACCACCCATGCCGATGACAGTGAGTACTGGCACTACGATCAGCGCTGCGAGCATCAACAGCCCCTGCACAACGTCGGTCAGCGAAGCCCCGAGAAAACCACCGAACAGGGTATAGGTCAGGGTAATACCGGACACCAGCAGCATGCCGAACAGGTAGGGCGTATTGAACGAGGCTTCGAAGAACACCCCGCCGGCAACCATCCCGGAGGACACGTAGAAAGTGAAGAACACCAGAATGATGACGCCGGAGGCGATGCGCAGCAGACGGGTCTTGTCCTTGAAACGGTTCTCCATGAAGCTCGGCACGGTAATCGAGTTGTTGGAGACTTCCGTGTAGGAGCGCAGCCGCGGTGCCACGAAGCGCCAGTTGAGATAGGCGCCGATGGTCAGACCGATGGCGATCCAGGCTTCCACCAGGCCCGAGGCGTAAATGGCCCCCGGCAGACCCATCAACAGCCAGCCGGACATGTCCGATGCACCGGCGGACAGTGCCGCGACACCCGGAGAGAGTTTGCGACCGGCCAGCATGTAGTCGTCCAGATCCGTGGTCTGGCGATAGGCGTAGTAGCCGATGCCCAGCATCGTCAGGAAGTAAAAGCCAATGGCGATCAGCTGATAGGATTGTTCTGTCATGGGAATGCCCTCTGCTGTGGGGAGGCCCCGGGGACGGGGGTGGGGTTATTGTTGTTATCCAGCATCAAATTGCTCCTTGCTCAATCATCACCCTGCGCCAGCAGGCTGGCATTGCCACCTATCGCCGCAGTGTTGATGGTACGGGTTCGCTCAGTGACAAAGCGCAGCAGGTAATGCGGTCCGCCTGCCTTGGGGCCCGTACCGGAAAGCCCCATGCCACCAAAGGGCTGAACGCCCACAACAGCACCAATCATATTACGATTGATATACACATTGCCGACGCGAATGCGTTTGTCTATGTCGGCAGCAAAGCCTTCATTGCGGCTCTGGATGCCAAAGGTCAGACCAAAGCCGCTGCGGTTGATGCTCTCGACGATCTGCATGACATCGGTCGACGCGTAGCGAACGATATGCAGCACCGGCCCAAAGTGCTCGCTGGTCAGCTCATCAATGCTGTCCAGTCGGATAGCGACCGGTGCCACGAAGTCACCCTGGGCCTGCCATGCCGCAGGCACCGATGTTTCGGCCAGTACCCGGCCTTGTTGACGGTAATACTCAACATGCGCCTGCAGTTTTTCACGGGCCTGGGCGTCGATCACCGGACCGACGTCGGTGGTCAGCTCGCGCGGATCACCCAGTTGCAGCTCCTGCATGGCGCCGGCCAGCAGTTCTTCCACCTTGTCTGCGATGTCTTCCTGCAGAAACAGCACCCGCAGAGCGGAACAGCGCTGTCCGGCGCTGGCAAAGGAGGATTCCAGCACGTCCGCCACCACCTGTTCCGGCAGGGCAGTGGAGTCGACCAGCATGGCATTCTGGCCGCCAGTTTCGGCTACCAGCGTGGCCAGCGGGCCTGTTTGCCGCTGTGCCAGGCCTAGGTTGATCTGTTGTGCGGTGCCGGTTGAACCGGTAAACACCACACCGGCAACCCGCGGGTCACCGGTGAGCAAGGGGCCAAGCTCCTTGCCGGAGCCGGGCAGCAGTTGCACCACATCCTGAGGAACGCCGGCTTCATGCATCAGTTCGATGCAGCGGTGGGCTACCAGTGAGGTCTGTTCGGCCGGTTTGGCCAGTACCGTATTGCCCGCCGCGACGGCCGCAGACACCTGACCGAGAAAGATCGCTACCGGGAAGTTCCACGGGCTGATGGCGACGAACACACCCTTGCCGGTGAGGTAGAGCTCATTGGATTCGCCGGTAGGACCGGGTAGCCGGGTTGGCTGGCCCATCTTCTGTTCGGCCTGATCGGCGTAATAGCGGCAGAAATCCACCGCCTCGCGGATCTCGGCGATCCCATCCTTGAGTTGCTTGCCAGCTTCACGGGCACAGAGCGCCATCAGCTCGGCAAAGTGTTTCTCCAGCAGGTCGGCCAGACGACGCAGGCAGGCGGCACGTTCAGTCACCGGCACGGCATTCCAGCGCGGGAAGGCCAGGGCCGCGGCGTCCAGTGCCTGGGGCACCTGTTCAGGGCTGGTCCATTGGATCTGCCCCACCTGCTGTTGCCGGTCAAAGGGACTGGTGACGGCGTGGGTTGGCCCCGGCGCGGCGCTAACGGCGTCGGCTAGTAAAGGGCCGCCTTGCCAGTGATGCTGGTTCCAGGGCTGCATGGCCTGGAGCAGGGGTTCGAGTTGGCTGTTGATCATCAGATTAAGCCCCTTTGAGTTCGGGCGCTGAGGACCATAGAGGTTATGGGGCAGGGGAATGGCGGTATTACGGTAGTGTGCCTTGCCGGCCAGGGCTTCCAGCGGGTGGCGGCACAGCTGGGCGACAGGTACGTCTTCATCAACCAGCTGGTGCACGAAGGACGAGTTGGCGCCGTTTTCCAGCAAGCGGCGCACCAGATAGGGCAGCAGATCCTTGTGCGCACCCACAGGCGCATAGATGCGGCAGTAACTGCCGGCGGGCGCCAGTTGCAACGCCTGTTTGTACAGCGCTTCGCCCATACCGTGCAGCCGCTGGAACTCGATTGGCCGATCACCGGCCATGTCCAGCAGGCAAGTAATGGTGTGGGCGTTATGGGTGGCGAACTGAGGAAACAGCCGGCCCCGGTTGATGTCCGACAGCAGGTAACGGGCGCAGGCCAGATAGGCAATGTCGGTATTGGCTTTGCGGGTAAACACCGGGTAGTTGGGCAGGCCTTCAATCTGTGCCAGCTTGATTTCGGTATCCCAGTAAGCGCCCTTGACCAGGCGCACGGGAATCTCGTCGCCCTGTTCGGCGGCCAGCTTGGTCAGCCAGTGCAGTGCCGGCAAGGCGCGCTTGGAGTAGGCCTGGACCACCAGCCCCAGCTTGCCCCAGCCCTTGGCCGACTGACGATAGGCTTGCTCCAGCAGTTCGAGTGACAGCTCCAGCCGGTCGGCCTCTTCGGCATCCAGGGTGATCGCCACATCCAGCTCCCGGGCACGGGTCACCAGCTGGGCCAGGGTGTCGCCGAGTTCTTTTAATATCCGGTCACGCTGACTGCGCTCATAACGCGGGTGCAGGGCGGACAGCTTGATCGAAATGGAAGGGGCCGCAGCGCCGGCGGTGATCTTGGTGTTGGCCTGGCCGACACGCTCGATGGCATCCAGATAAGCAGCGAAATACTGCTGGGCATCCTCATGAGTGCGGGCCGCTTCGCCGAGCATGTCGAAGGAATAGGTGTAGCCCTGCTTGAACAGGGCTTTGCCGTTGTTCAGCGCCTCAGGCAAGTTGCGGCCGAGTACGAACTGGTGGCCCATCAGCTTCATCGCATGGGACATGACCTGACGCACCACAGGTTCACCCAGACGGCTGACC
>JASJKW010000272.1:0-3194 GCA_037621305.1 Pseudomonas sp. | reverse complement strand
TTGAGACCGGCGATGTAGATTTCCAGCTCAACTGCCGAGGAGGTCATCATCTGCAGCACGCTGGCAGCGCGTGGGGTGTAGCTGGCTTTGATGCCGGTGGCGGTGATCTTGCCGCTGCCGAGCACGATGATGCCGTGCGGGTTGAGCAGGTAATCGGTGCCCACTACCAACGCTACGTCCGCCGCATCCTTGAGGGTGACGGTCTCGATCAGATCAGGCAGGTGCTTGAACGGGATCAACTCGCCTTCGACGCCGGCACCAGCAAGCACCTCATCGACAATGGCGGTCGTGGCAGTCGCGGTAACCGTCGAGCGCGTCACGCGCGCCACGTTCTCCGGCGTCAGGTCATACATGCCGATGGTCGCTGTCACGTCGGTGATGCGCTCCTGCACGTTGCGGTTACCGCCACCGCCACGATAGTTAGGCAGCGCCTGGCGGTTGGTTGCCCAGGCAATGTTGAATTGGTCACAGTTACCGATATCGAGCAGCGGGTCCTGAGACTGGTAGGCGCGGGCGTAGATGATGCCCTCACCGATAAACGAACGATCTGCTTGTGCCATGGTGGCCTCCGCTTATTGCTTATCTTTGGGCGTAGCCGGTGCGGGCTCTGCCTTGGTTTGGCCGGCCGCGTCAGCTTTCGCATAGCCGTGCTTGATTGCGTGCTCGAGCGCGTCGGCTGGCAGCTCCTGCTCGCCTTTCTTGAAGCGCAGAACTTCTCCGCCCTTGGCGAAGTGGAACGCCTGGGTGACATTTGCTTTGGGCATGACTGCCTCCGATTATTTCAGGGGTTGGACGTAGGTGATTTGCAGGGGCATGACATGGGCTGACCAGCGCTGGCTAGGGCCGGCCAGCATGGGGGTTTCTGGCATGAAGGCGACTGCCTGCAGGCCGGGGATGCCAAAACCGCCCTGCTGACCTGTGAGTAGCCGCTTGATCAATACCCGCACGTTGCGCAGGGCTGGGCCTGCATTGCGATTGCGAGTGATGGGTGTGATGTTCAGCGTCCAGCGCTCGCGGATGCTGCCTTGCCCTGCCCGCTCGATTTCCTCGGTGAGGCCCGGCTGCACGATGATGAAGCTATCAGGCAGCATAGGGTCGTCTGAGTCGATGACGCGCAGCACGTTATCTTCCTCTACCAGCTGACCCCACTCGGGCAGCGTGCCCAGGCGGGTCAGCAGATCGGTGAAGATGGTGTTCTGCATCTCATATTTCATGTCAGGGCACCACGTAGAATGTGATCAGGTGGCCGTCGTCTTCGGCGATGCCGTCGATGTGGAGCGTTTTTCCATCCACAACAAACGCACCTTTGCGGTCGAGCGGCTGGATAAGGCCATGCAGCACAGCGACGGTTATCCCGCGATCTACCGCGCCGCTGACCATATCCACCCGATCGACGTCCTTGTCGATGATCAGCGCCAGCTCGGTCGCCAGTACCGCGCCGTTACGGTCAAGGTAATCGCCTTGGCTGTCGCTAAGACGATCAGCCCCGACCGCATGCATGCGCTGCATGAGTCTGGCGAACCGGGGCGCCATCAGTTGATCAGCAGCAGGTTGGCGGTGCCGCCGGCTTCATCGGTGACCAGCTTGCCGCAAGCAACGGCGCCCTCAGTGGCAGCCGCAACAAGCCCGCCATCAGCCAGCCCAACAGCTGCGCCAGTAGTCAGGCCGCTGGCAGCGGGCACAGACCAGACGCCACCGGGATGACCAGCGAAGCTCTCACCGGCGGCCGCGTCAGCCACCGCAACCACTACCAACGCACCGATGGCATAGATGCCGCCCGATTTCACGCCGCCGGCAGGGGCGGTCAGAGTAAGGACGCTGCCGTCCTGAATGTAATTCTTGGCCATGGGATCAATCCTCATTTGGCGAGTTCAGAAACGACGAAGCCCGCACGCGGCGGGCTTTCGTCGAAGGGGTTACAACCGGGCTATCAGGCGCCGGGCATCTTGACCATGGTGCGGTGGCTCAGCGGTGCCACACCTGCATCAATGCGTACCTTGAAGGCAGCGCCATCAACGGTGAAGCCCTGAGTCTGCTCCAGGTAGGGCTTGTCGTTGCCATCCAGATACGCGACTTCGATGGTGTCGTACATCGACTGATCCGCCAGCATGAAGCTGGTGTTGGCGTTGAAGTCATCCAGGCGCGGGTCGGAGATCACCTGTAGCTTGTTGCGGACCGGGTTCGGCACCTTGGCATCAACCAGTGCCGGGTCGAACTCGGCAGCCAGCAGCGCAATGGCCGTCGGCTCCAGTGCCACCGGAGTCAGCAGATACTTCGGACGAATGTCCAGAGTGGCCTTGCCATCCTTCTGGGTGCGCATCTGCTGCATGCCCTTGCCGATGTTGGCGATGGACAGCCCGGCTGCGGTCAGCAGGTTCTTGTGGTCCGCATGGAACAGCGCCTTACCGTCGGCCATCTGCGGGTTGCCAGTCAGCACGGCGTAGACCAGATCACCCACGGTCCGGATCGCCGCACGCCCCATCAATTGCGGGATGCGAGTCAGCGCGCTCAGGTCGTCGTTGATGACAGCCTGACGAGTGATGCTGAAGAGCTTGCCGTACGTGGCCAGCATGATCTGCTCACCGGTATCGCCAACGGTGCCGTACTTGTACTCAGCACCTTCCGGCACTTTGTCCAGATTCGGGAAGGTCGACAGATCCACGCGCTTGCTTGGGCGGAAGTCGGTCAGCGTGCCCTTGGCAGTCCACTCGGTGAAGGTTTCAGCAGATTCACCGAAGCCTTTGAGCATGGACTTATGCGCCACGTCGGCCAGCAGGTTGCCGAAATCCGAGCTGGAATGAGTGAAGGCCAGGCCGACAACACCCAGTCGATCCATACCGGCAATGCTGATGCCGCGATGGCTCAGGGATGCGCGCGCCAGCTCGCCCAGGCTCATGCCGCTGAACTGGTTGCTGGACTCGACCGCGGCCATCATGGCGCGGGCTTCGATGGCATTGCGCACCGAGTCGCCGATGATGTTGCCGTTACCGGCATGAATGTGGGTAGCCGTGTTGGCCGGCGGTGCGGACGGGGTGGTGCCTTCGCCCAGCTTGGCCAGCAGCTTGACCTGAGCCTGTTCGGCGGTGATCGTGCTGTCCAGCAGGCAAGCGTTCAGCAGCTCTGCATGCGGCTGGGCAAAGGCTCCGAAGGCAGCGGTGATGCCGGCGCGGCGGCTGGTTTCTTCTGCTTGCAGT
>JASJKW010000271.1:0-10126 GCA_037621305.1 Pseudomonas sp. | reverse complement strand
GACGGCTGACCAGACGATTGAAGACCGGCAGCGGCTGGTCGTCGCGCGGGTCCATTTTTACCAGGCCCTTGGTCAGGATCAGCCCCCAGGTGGAGGCATTGACCAGCAGCGAATCGCTTTGCCCCAGGTGGCTTTTCCAGTCGGCTACCGACAGTTTGTCGCGAATCAGCGCTTCTGCCGTACGTGAATCAGGAATGCGCAGCAGCGCCTCGGCCAGACACATCAACAACACGCCTTCCTGGGTATCGAGGCTGTACTGCTGCAGCAGTTGATCCAGGCTGTCGATGGCATCGCCCTGGCGGCGTACCCGCTCGACCAGATCCGCCGTGCGCTGGTGTAACTGCTGGATGTGGGCTGGCTGGTGATCGAGAACCTGGATCAGTTCCGGCATCAGGGTGTCTTCATCCACCATGTAATGCTGGCTGATCTTCTGGGTCAGTTGCTGCAGGTTCTGTTGCTCCAGATCAGGATGCAGTAATTCGTCAGCGGTGCTGTGGTGGCGGGTGTTCTGATCGTACAGCGGGTGAGGTAAAGGCATGGCGCACCTCTGTTTTTGTTTGAGGCTCAGAAAGCTCAGGGCGCCTCAATGCCGTTGATAGTGTCCAGCTGTGTCTGACCTCACTATAGTTGATGGTTACCGATCTAGCGGAAAAGGAGCGGGTATGCAGGTTTGAATCCGACATTCAGGCCTGAGTATGTACGCCGGTGAGAGTGCCATCCCGATCATGGCTGACAACGATTACCTGGTTGTTTTTCATCTGTAGCAGCGTATCGGAAGCTATCCCAAAGCAGTCGGCGAGCTCTTCATCAGACAGTTCATTTCTGCGCGTGCGGCGCTCCACGGCAAAACGATACTGGTTGTACTGAGCCCACAGGATCAGCAGCAGACTGTTGATCAGAGCAATCAGAACATACATGGTGATAGTGTCGACGCTGAGGTCCAGTGGCCTTGGCCCGGCATCAGGTTGTGCCTGTAATACGCTGATCAGGCCCTGATAGATCATCCAGCTAAAGCCAATCCAGATGAGTAGCGTCAGCAAGGTATCCACCAGTTTGGGCAGCAACCGGCGCTCGGTGTATATCAGTGGATGGCTCATCTGGTAATCCTCCCTATGCCGCGGTCCGGACTGATCCAGCGTGCACGCGTGTCCTGACGCTTGATCATGACCTTGGTGAATGCCACAACGGTGGTAAACAGGCTCAACAGCCAATATGCCGCCGGGAACCAGATGACCCAGAATAATGATTTGCTGAGGTTTTTCTCGTAGCGCCGTTCGATAAGTAGGCTGATGGTAAATTGCAGCAGACAGACAGTGCCGAGTAATAACCCGGTAAAGGCCGGTGGGTAAACCTGCGGGATCGTAAGGTTGACTGGCAGGGTAAAAAACAGGCCAGCCACAAATAGCATCAGACTGATGCAGTAAGTGAAGGCCCAGATGGCGGACAGGCAGAACTCGCTAATCAACGGCCACATGCGCCGGTTACGCCATACCCAGATATTGCGAATGTGTTTGAGGAACACTTCGGCCCCGCCCTGGGCCCAGCGCAGCCGCTGCTTCCATAGCCCGCGTAGGGTTTCCGGCATCAGAATCCAGCACAGCGCTCGGGGTTCAAAGAAGATCGACCAGTGCTGGCGCTGCAACTTCCAGCTGATGTCGATATCCTCGGTGGCCATGTCAGGGCTCCAGAAGCCTACTTCGGCCAGAGCGCGTTTGCGGAACGAGGCAATCACGCCGGAGATGGTAAATACCTGGCCGTATATCCGTTGGGTACGCTTGATCAGACCTATGATAGAAGAGAATTCGCCGACCTGTACCCGGCCCACCAGGGTGGAGCGGGTGCGTATGCGTGGGTTGCCGGTCACCGCGCCGACCCGTGGGTTGCTCAGCAGCGGCGCCGCCATGTAAGCCACTGCATCACGATCCAGCATGGCATCGCCGTCGATGCATACCAGCAGATCGCTGCGGGCTGCCATGGCGCCGGTGTTCAGGGCCACGGCCTTGCCTTGGTTGGCGGCTAGATGGATTACTCGCAGGCGGGGGTGTGTCAGGGCCAACTGATCCAGCATCTCGGCTGTGTTATCTGAAGAGCCGTCATTAATGGCGATGACTTCGATGTTCTGGTAGCGCTGAGCCATGACAGCGCCAATGGTTTCACGGACGTTGATCCCTTCGTTGAAGCAGGGCACCAGAATGGACACCAGCGGATTGCCGTCCAAGACAGGAGGGTCTGTGTCCTCACCCCATGGCCAGTGGCGTTCACGATAAAACCAGAAATACAGGCCGCCCATCATCCATAGTCCGGACATGAACAGAGGCCAGAAAAACACGAAATTGAGCAGCATGTCGGCAGTAAAGATGGCAGCCACACCTAGCGGTAGGCTAAGTATCAGGCACAGTACCAGGAAGGCAAATAGACGGTCAGTCATGGTCAGGGTACCAGTAAGAAGAAAACCCGGGACGTATGGTTTTCAGGTCGGGGTGGTTAACCAAAAAATCATCCGGATAGTAGCCAAAGTGGCGGGCGCCGCTTATTTGCAACTGGTACATCCAGTCCGTCAGGCGCTGTGAAGAAATTTGTTGGTGGTTGCCATCCTTGCTCCAGTCCATGGTCTGCAGTTCGAACAGCACCCGGTCCTGCGCACCTGCATGGCTCAGCGTGGTCTTGACCAAACGGTCCAGCCAGCGCTCGCTCTGTTTGAGGGGCACCCCCTCCATCAGCGGCATGGCCATCACTGCCGTCCAATCATAGGTCTGCACAAAGTCAGTGAGGTTCTGGGCAAACCACTGTTCCGAATGTGGCTCCATCAACGGCATCGCGTAGATGTTGCGCGCCGTTTCTACATGTGGCCCGCGGATAGCGCGTACGGCCCGGGTCAGCTGCTGGGTAAACTCGGTCAGGTATTGTGATTTGTAACGGCTCCAGGCCTGTAGCTGCTCAGGCGAGCTGCGGATCTCACCGATATCGCGGGAGAAGCCGGCGGCCTCGTAGGCAGCCAGCGCATCTTCACCAGCATCCTCGAAGTCGGACAGTAGCGCATCATCATGGAACAGGATGCCGCGGAACGCCGCTCTGCGCGCCAGGTCCTGGTAAATCTCCGTGATCCGTTGGCGGGCTACCGGGTTCCAGGGTGATAATCGCAGGTACTGCTCGGGGTCTTGCCCGGCACCTGCGTCGGACCAGCGCTGCACCCTGGGTATGGATGAGTCCAGAGCAAATGACAGCACCGGCATCCATGCATATACCTTGACGTCCGCACGGGTCTGCAGCTGCCATGCAACAAAGTTGAACAGGTCAGCACGCATCGGCAGCCAGCGATTGGGGAAATAGAGCTCACGCACAGTGCCATCGCCGTCTGGATCTGCGTAAGCCTGCAAGAAAACATGGGAAGCCTTCATGTCGTGTACCCGCTGGATCAGGGTATCTATATTTCTCCTTTGCTGCTCCGTATCATCGTCATAGACATAGTCCAGGTCCACATGCATCACCCGCATCGCTCCCTTCTCCGCGAAGCGGGTCACCTGGCTGGCAAAGCTGTCAATACTGGGGTTGCCTGAAATCAGTATGCGCGGAATGCTGCTCAGGTCTTCAACGCTGGCCAACCCGGTTTGCAGGGTAAAGGCCATTTCATAGCCATGCTCGCGAACAATCGACAAGGTTGTGCCGTTGGCCGCACCATAGGGCCAGACCCAGGCAACAGGGGGCTTGCCGGTTACTTCTGTAAGTTTGTTGGTGATTTTTTGTACATCGACTTCAATACGCTGGCGGAACGCTTCTTCGTTCTCGTATGCCTGTGTCTCAGGATCATATAGACGGTTGGCCACTGCCGGCTGCTGGCTGCCCTGGGGGTTGGCCTGCAAGCCAAAGTGCGTATCCCAGGTATGGGAGCCGATCTCGACTAGCGGGGAGTCTTTCAGCGCGCGCACCATGTCCCAGTCGGCAAAGCGTTCGCGCTCGGTGGGTAGTCCGCCGAAATCCACCATTTCATCAGACGGGGTATCCAACCATTGGCCGACCGGCGCCCAGAGCGCAGGCCAGTTATAGGCTTTGAGCAAAGGATAGACACGGGTATAAAAGCTGCTGAAACCGTCATCGAAGCTCAGTAGAACTGCATTGTTCGGCAAGGCTTTTCCGCCTCTGTGGGCTTGCAGGATCTGCTGTACGCTGACGGGCTTGTAGCCGTTATTATGCAGCCAGGCCATCTGGTCGTTAAGGGCGCTGGCTCTGACCGAGAGGTAGCGCTCGTCGGCGGCGTCATCCTCCACTTCGTGGTAGGCGAGCACTAAAAAGTGGTTCTTTGGCCAGGGCTTGTCCATGCTCTGCACCAGTCTCTGCTGGGGCGGGATAAACGCCATTGGCTGGGCCGATACCAGAGCTGCGCCCAGAGCCAGTACCACTGCCATAATCTGTAATATGCGTTTTTTCATCTTGAGTCTCAAAATCGGTAGTTCAAGTCAAAAACAAGACTCAGGTCGTGTTCACGATCGCCGTCATAGGGCTGCTTGCTCCAGATCAGCATGGCACCGATGTCGAACACCTCATTGGCGGCATAGCGCTGGCCATACCCGGCGGTAATGCTCATGCCGTCATCTTCGTCCCTCTGCCAGTAATAGCCGGCGCCGAGCAGCAATTGCTGACGCCACAGTTTGTCGTAATGGCGATACAGCACATGGTCGGCAAACAGGGAGGGTGCCAGGTGAATATCCCGGCGCGGGCTGTAATAGGCGCCTTCCTGGCTGCTGTTGCGGCTCATGCCAAGGTAGGGCTGCAGATCCAGGGTCAGATAGGGATGGCTGTACAGCCGCTCCTTACCGCTGAGGCTATAATTCATGCGTCGGTTGCTATCGGAAAAGCGGCTGCCAGACATGCTCAGAGTGTATTCGCGCCTTTCGTTTTGATACCAGCGCACATAGCCGCCGACCTCGTTGGAGGTCACGCCATTGCGGATAGCCCGCAACGGTGTATTGCGCGATAGCCGCTCAAGATCGGTGCCCAGACGCCACTGGTCGTTGAGGTCGTGCGAGTAGGAAAAGCGCAGGCCGGTTTTGTCGCCGCCACGCATATTATGGTTGGACACCTCAAGCTCGGCCCAGTGGTCGCGACGGCTGTACTCAACGCCGAGTGCATAAATACGCTGACTGCCGCGTCCTTCGTCAAAGCGTCCGCGTCCGTAATCGAAGCCGATGAAGGGTCGAAAGTATTGGTGCTGGCGTGGCCCGTACAACGCTGAAGACAGACTGAAGTCGTGGGAGCCGGTCTCCGGGTTGCCGGAATCTATGCCTTTGCGGCCCGCCAGCCGGAACTCGCTCATATTTTCCACCTGGTGCGCACGCAGTAGGTGTTGCGTGGCGGGCTCTTCAGGGCTGCGCAAGTGAACATCTTCAACCAGCAGGTCAAACTGCCGCCACTCCTGGAGGCTCTGCGCTACATAGGCTTGCTGGCGCTCCAGTGATAGGTTGGTTGGCTGCAACACTTCGGCTATCTTCAGCTGGCGCTCGGCCGCACGTGGCAGTCCTCGTGCTAGCAGGGTTTCTGCATGGTTGATGCGCAGCCCCTGGTTGCCGGGGCCGGTCTCGCTCAGTTGCTGGTTATGTGCCTGTGCCAGCTCCAGGCGGTTACTTTTCTGCAGATAGTGCCCTTGCAGCACTTGGCCTGACAGCCAGTTGTCATTGGGCTGCGGAGAGTGTGAACCGTGGTAGTAACGGTGGTAGGGCGTATCGGCGAGAATGTCCTGTACCAGGGTGCCGCCTTCGGGGATGCGCTCGCTCTCCAGGGCGGCAAAAAACAGTTCTTGGGCATCTTCCGGCTCCAGCTGCGAGACTGGCGTGCCGGTAAACAGTTCTTCCAGCAGCAGGTAGGCCTGCTCTGGCTGGCGGTTAGACAGGTAGGCACTGGCCGTCCAGCGGCGAGCGTAGTACGGCAGCACATACCCGTCGTGCGTCAGGCTTTCATATTCACTGATCGCTTCCTGATACCGCTTGCGCGCCACCAGGGCACCCAAGCGGTCGGTACGTGCGTGCAGGATGGCATCCTCGGTTTGCGGCTGGCCCTGCCATTGCTGCAACAAGTCCGCGTAACGCGCAATGGCGCGATCTGCTATCACGTGCTTTTCTGCTTCGCCACGGCTATCGGTATGGGCTATGCGCACCAGTTCGGCCGCCTGATCCAGTTCCAACTGGCGCAGCACGGAAGCGTCCGGGTCAAGCTGGCTGCCACGATCAAGCGCAGGGGTTGATACCCGTACGGTTGCCAGGGCATCCACCAGTGTCAGGTCGGTATCGCGATTTTGCGCAGAAGGCAGATCCCGCATGCGCGTCAGGGCAAACAGCTGCTCCCACTCATTGGTATGCCCACGCAGGACGTAAAGAAATACCTGATGGCTAAGGTAGTTGTTGTGCTTCTGTATAAAAAGGTCAGCCTGCTGGCGTGCCCGCTCGTGATCACCTGCATCGGCCAGGCTCATTATCCAGCCAGCGCGCGCGTCCTGCTGATCAGGATTGTGCTGCAGAATCTGCTCCCAGAGGATGCGAGCATGCTGCCATTGCTGCAAATTGCGATAAGAGCGAGCCACGGCCAGCAGGCCACGCTCAGGAAGATGGCTGTGGGCAGACGCTGGGAGCCTTTCCCAGGTATCCACCACCTGGCGGTCGTCACCAGCCCAGTTGGCTACCTGCAACCAGTCGGCACGTTTGCCTGGATCAAGCTGGCCCTGATTCTGCTCGAGCCAGTCCAGCAGAGGGGCGGTATCCCCCGCCCTGGCCTTGAGCACCAAGCTGTTGTAGTCCATCTGACCTGCTGTAACGGGCACGGCATACAGCGCAATAGCCAGCGTGAGGCAGATTGAGCGCAAGGCATTCTGGTAAGGATTATTGGAGTTATATCTATGAGTCATGATCGCCTGCGTCCCACTTATTATTTGCAAAATGGTTTTGCATTGGGTTTCTGGCTAGGCGGCTATTTCGATAGGCTCCACACAGCAACGGGGACTATTGATGCCTCCTTGCAATAACGCTGTATTCACGAGTAAGTGCGTAGACCTTCGGGTGTTCGATTTTGGTTTTATGTGTCGAAAGTCAATAGTGAGTCAATATTAAGTCACTTGCTCGGCATGGTGCATGTTTCTTTGGCATGATGCAATATTGGTATCAACCTTTTCTTCGGAGACCAATTCAACCCTTGGAGCCTGAGATGACTGAAGCCGGATGGCGTTACCAGGTTGCGGTGAGCGCCCCACCAAAACGGTACACTGGGCCGAGATATCCCAAGGCAAACAACACCGATGAATAGCCCCCGCACCCCCGACTCCCGGCCCGATCGCCTCAGTGAACTCAAACTGATGGCCTTGGGAGGCCGCAATATCCTCTTTGTGATGGCAGACCAAGCCGAGTATGGCCCCTACCTACAACAGCGTTTTACGCCACTCATGACGGGTATTGGTCCCGTTGAAGCGGCAGTTCAGCTCTCGATAGCGCTTGCACTGCTTGCCCAGGAGGGGCGTTTGCCTGATCTGGTAGTGTCGCTGGGCTCGGCTGGAAGTCGGGTGCTGGAGCAGACCGAGATCTATCAGGCGACGTCCGTTGCCTACCGCGACATGGATGCCGCTGCGCTGGGTTTCGAAAAAGGTGTCACACCTTTTCTCGGCCTGCCGGCGACGCTCCCGTTGCCGCTGCGCATCCCGGGCATTCAGGAGGCGACACTCTCCACCGGGGCCAATATCGTCTCGGGTGCCGCTTATGACGCTATCGCTGCCGAGATGGTGGACATGGAGAGCTACGCTTGCCTGCGCGCCTGCATGCGCTTTGATGTGCCGCTGGTCGCGCTGAGGGGTATTTCGGATGGCAAGGCGGAGCTGCAGCACGTCGATGACTGGACGGAGTATCTCCACGTTATCGACGAGAAACTGGCTGCCGCTGTTGATCTGTTGGATGTGGCGCTTTCCAGTGAGCAGTTACAGTTGTGAAAGGTAGTGGGCTCGTTTGGGGTGTGAAAGTCGAACTGCTTCTCGACTATTTACGTGGGTTCGGCTCGGCCAGTCTGAGTGATTTGAGAGGGTTGATCGTAGACAAGCTTAGAGAAGATCTAGATGAATTTAGACAGGGTTTCATGTTGGTCTGACAGTATTGCGGGCTCTGCCATTACTTCATCTGTAGAGTTGAGGGCTGATTGAGTGCGTGCCGAATGAGCTCCATGCTGTTCGGGCACAAGAAAGGCGCTTTTACCGGGGCGATTGCTGACCGTCCTGGAGTGTTCCAACAGGCTGATGGCGGAACCCTGTTTCTTGATGAGTTCGGTGAGCTGAGCCCAGATGTGCAGGTACGTCTTTTACGGGTACTGCAGGAAGGAACCTGTATACCCGCCGGCTCCAGTGCGGAACAGCGAGTAGACGTAAGGGTAATAGCCGCGACACACCGAAACCTTATGCTGGAAGTGGCGGTGGGAGTGTTACATCTCTCGCCATTGCGCGAGAGGCTCCGCCCACCTTTAGATAAGGAGGCCCCCTTGCGTCCTCAAGTCCATCATTCCCATCTACGAAGCCATAACTGGCGTTGTCGGTCGTAGTGACTATGGTAAGTCGACCATTCTCGAAGCCCTGGCCATCTTCTTCGGGAGCGGTGACGTCAGGCCGATGCTCCGCGGTTGATGTGAACGTTATCCATCAAGCACGACGTTGAACAAAATAATTGAGGGAAGGTCATGTCCGACCAGGAATCACCAAAAATAAAAATCCACGCCACCCTGGTGGGCAAGATCAACTTCGCCTGCCATCAAAGTGCCTTTGCGGTGCTGCGTGAATTACAGATCGAGAACCTGGGCAGCGAGCAAGACCTGTCTGATTTGTCGGTCGTGCTGGAAGCATCGCCTGCGTTTGTTAAGCAGAAAACCTGGGTGGTGGATCGTCTGGCAGCTGGCGGTTTGCTCAGCTTAAAGGATCGAGATCTGGAGCTCGATGGCGGCTTTCTGTACGGCTTGACGGAATCCATGCGCGGCACGGTTACCCTACGGGTTTGTCAGGGTGACGAAACGCTGGATGAGCAGGTAATCCCGGTGGAACTGTTGGCCCGCAACGAGTGGGGCGGGGCAGGTTATATGCCCGAGCTGTTGGCGGCTTTCTGTACGCCCAATGACCCGGCGGTGGATCGGCTGCTGGGGCAGGCCAGTCAGATTCTGCGCAAAGCGGGCAAGCCAGACAGCATCGATGGTTACAGCGCCAATAGTCGCGAGCGGGTATGGCTGCTGGCCTCTGCCATCTATTCGGCCATAGTCAAAATGCAGCTGAGTTATGCACTGCCGCCGGCTAGCTTCGAGAGCGATGGTCAGAAGGTCCGTCTGCCCAGCCAGATTGAGAGTGCCAGGGTGGCGACCTGCTTGGATACTACTCTGCTGTTTGCCGCGGCCCTTGAGCAGGCACAGCTGAACCCCTTGGTGATTATCACCAAGGGGCATGCGTTGGTGGCTCTGTGGCTGGAAAAGGAAGATCTGGCCAGTGTGGTGGTGGAAGAGGCGGAAATCCTGCGCCAGCGGATTCCTTTGAAAGAACTGATTCTGATCGAAACCACGCTGCTGACCCAGCATCCCGCGGTGCCCTTCTCCCGGGCGGTGCAGGAGGGGGCTAGGCAGCTGACGCTGGAGAAAGACCATGAGTTTATTGCCGCCGTTGATATTCGTCGCGCCCGCGGGCACAGAATCAACCCTCTCAGCCTGGGGCTGAAGACAGACAGCACCATTACTACGGATGATGGGGGCGAGCTGGTAGTGCCGGGGCTGGAAGATGCGCCGAGCCTGCCTGAAAACACGGTCACTGTTGAAGCGGATCCAGCCGAGGAAACTCCAGTTGGTCGTCTGGATCGTTGGCAGCGTAAATTGCTCGATCTTTCCGCCCGTAACCCCTTGCTCAACCATAAATCCGGTAAGAGCAGCCTGACCATAGTATGTGGCGATCCCGGTGCACTGGAGGACTCGCTAGCCAGCGGCGCGCGTATTTCCATTGCGCCGTTCCCGCGCCTGCCCGGCCAGGATCAAGACGAGGCTATTTATCGGCAACGTACGGGGGGTGATCTGAAGGAGGAGTACGCTCGCGACGCCCTGACCAAGAAGCAGGTGCTGGTTGAGCTGAGCCAGGATGAGC
>JASJKW010000270.1:0-3488 GCA_037621305.1 Pseudomonas sp. | reverse complement strand
CAGCCACACCTTTCGTCGCGAGCTTTATCGGTCAGGGGTACTTCATTCGCGGGCAACTGCTGACCCCGGATACGGTGCAGACCGAACTGGGCGTGATTCGCGGCAACCGTGCCTATCAGTTGGCGGCCGGCAGTGCGGTCGATGTGCTGTTGCGTCCCGATGACATTGTCGGCCAGGAAGGCAGCAGCCTGACGGCGACCATCACCGGCAAGGTATTCCTCGGCGCCAGCACCCTGTACCGCCTGCGCTTGCCTACCGGCAGCACCCTGGAAACCATCTTTCCCAGCCATGACGACCATCCTGTGGGCGAAGTGCTGGGAATCCACATCTCCGCCGACCATCTGGTGGTGTTTGCTGCTCAGGGCAGTGTCAATGTCAGCGCCCAGCTGCCGCTCGAGCAGGTGCTGGAGGCAAACTCGTCGTCCTGAATACCCCAAGCACTAACGCCGACTTGGCAAGAGCCTGACAGCCCCGGATAATGACGCCCCCAACCAACCTGACGAGTCGTTTCATGCAGATTGCAAAAAATTCAGTGGTCGAATTCCACTACACCCTGTCCGATGCCAGCGGCGAAATCGAAAGTTCACGCCCGCACGATCCCGTTCTCTATCTGCATGGCCAACCCGGCCTGCTTGAAGGGCTGGTCGAAGCATTGGAAGGTCGCGCAGCCGGTGACACCTTCAGCATCGACCTGCCGGTCGACAAGGCCTACGGCCCGCGCCAGGACAACGCCACACAGAAGGTTCAGATCAAGCATCTGCAAGGCGCCAAGAAATGGAAGCCAGGCATGCTGGCGGTGATTCAGACCGAACAGGGTCCGCGCCAGGTCACTGTGGTCAAGGTGGGGCTGTCCCAGGCCGAAGTGGACTCCAATCACCCATTGGCTGGCCGCGATCTGAGCTTTGAGGTGGAAATCCTGTCGGTGCGCGCCGCCACTGAAGACGAACTTGCCCATGGCCATGCCCACGGTGCAGGTGGTCATCAGCACTGATTGTGACTGATTGAAAGCCTCTTTTCGCCCGTTTCCGCACTCGCCGAAAACGGGCGGAAAAAAGCAACCAAGCATTATTGACAGATAAAGTGTATTATGGTTGTTTTTCCTGCCAAGAGGTGCAATTCATGTCGACTAAACCTGCCGTCAAGATCGTAGCCAAACCTAAAACAGCCCCTGCCAAACGCAAGGCCGATGCAGCTGTGGCCACCAGCGCCTCGATCAACGATCAGATCAGCGCGTTCCTCGCTTCCGGCGGAGAAATCCAGAGCATCCCCAATGGCACCAGCGGCCAGACCTATGGCAAACCCGCTACCAAAGCAGCACCGGCCAAGACTCAGAAAGCCTGATCTCGGACGCAGAACCTGACGGCGGTCTCTACGGAACCTAGCGGCGATTATTGCCCAGCAGTTCCAACTCCTCGTCATAGAGCGAGGTAAGCAGCGCAGTGCCGTCAGCTGCTACACGAAACCCACCCCAACGCGCATTTTCATACAGCGCTGCATGCCCTTCCTGAAAAAAGAACGCATTGGGTCCGAGACTGGCGCCACGCCCTCCCGGTCTGATCCGCATGGACACCCTGCCCGGCTCTCCGGTCGGCGCGTCGCCAGTGCCGGCAAAACTCGCCCGCGATTCCGCACCCAGTTGCAGATAGGCATATTTCGGCCATTTTCCGGCTTCGACCCGCAACTGTTCATCCACCGCGAAACGTAACGCCATGTAGTCTCCCTGCATCAACGAGCGCGGGTCCACCGGGGCCAGGCGCAGCAGGACCAGCTGACCATCGCGCAGGGTCTTTTCATGTCCGTTCACCGCATACCCGGCCACCGCCATCACCAGCAACCAGGCCGCAACAATACCCACAGCTGCTTTATTCACGGGACTCTCCTCAACGGCACTATGACCACCCGGCGCAACACCAGCAGCAACAAACCGCTTGCCGCCA
The DNA here is from genome assembly GCA_037621305.1 of Pseudomonas sp. Lineage (GTDB taxonomy): Bacteria > Pseudomonadota > Gammaproteobacteria > Pseudomonadales > Pseudomonadaceae > Halopseudomonas. Next base: position 1,551 of record JASJKW010000270.1, on the reverse strand, counting down.
GCAGCATGGATTTGGCCAGCAAGGTGATATGCAGGCTGTAATACAGATCGCCAAGGTACAAGGCAACGCCAGCGCCTACCAGCACGCACCACAAACGGTCACAAGCGTGAAATACCGCCAGCCACAAGGCCGCACCGATCAGCAACCCTGGCGTCTGAACACATAGCGCAATGAGGATCAGAATACCCGCCAGGGCACCCAGCCGGATCGATTGCTGCACTCCACGCATCAACCACACCAGTGTCGCCAACAGGAGAACCGCAGCGCCGGCAGGGTACAGCCATCGCAGATGAACGGCATCGGCTGCAACCGAACCAAACCAGGATGCGGCATGCGCATAAGGCTGCCCAAACACCCCGAGGGCCAGTGCCAGAAGCGTTGCCGCACCGCTGACTGCGCGAAGCACAGCCGCGCGTCGGGTAGCCGCCCAGCGAGCACGCCCGAGCCACAAGCAGACAGCCAGAGCGGCCAGGAGCACGCCATACACCGCCAATAACGGATTATTTCCCACCAATACGGCCAGGCTCACCATGGCAATCAATGCACAGAAGAACCGATGCGCCGAACCGGCTCTGGCCATCAACATGCCGCCGCTCAGTACCAGTGCAAGCAGCGCCGGAATGCGTTCGTTGGCACCCGTATGCAGGTCCAGTTCGATAATGACAAACACCAGCATGGCCTGGCCGAGCAGGGACAAAGCCAGCCCCAACTGCACCACAAAAGCCCCTGAACCGCGTAACAACCGGATGGCCGACAGCAGCAGGATCGCCCCGGCGAAGAGGCTCGGAAGCGGGCTGGCATCGGTCATCGTGATCCAGGCACCCAGCAACATCATTGCCGCAAACCAGGCCGCAATGGCAGACAGGAGCATCACATACCATGGCGCCCCTTCTTCCAGCTGCAACGCGGCATATCCGTCTGACTGAATGACCTGTTGCTGCAGCAGCTCATTCAGCAAGGCCTGCTTCCATGGCGTATTCATGCGCCCTCCTCCCGATGCCAGCGCTGCAGCCAAACCGAGACCACGGCGCTACCCAACAGCAGAAACAGCCCCAGTGCCAGGAACTGCACCAAGCCGTCGGCATTTTCCAGCAAGCGCGCCAGTCCTGCAGCAAGCACAACGACCAGCGAATAGAGTTGCAAGGCGAGCATCAGCAGGTCGCGCCGTATCCGCTGATAAAGCGGAATGCCCAGCAGATAGACGACGCCCAGCACGAACAACGGGTAAAGCTGTTCCGGTCGCCACCAGGTGAGCATCGCAGCCAGAGCCAAAGCCGCCAGCAAACCAGCGCCGGCCAGGCGCTGAATGACTCTGCCCGTCTGTGGCAACCAGCTACTGCGGCTTTCGAACAACAGCAACAGCAGCGCATTGAAAACAGCAACCTTCATCAGCGCCGCCACAGTGCCCGTGCTGCCCCCGACAAACCAACCCGTGCTCAAGGCCAGGTAACGCAGCAGCGCCAGATTGGCGATACCCCAGAACAATGCCCAGCAAGCCACCGAACGTGACAACAGCGCCCAGGGCAGACTCAACACCGCCCAGACCGCAAA
>JASJKW010000269.1:0-5140 GCA_037621305.1 Pseudomonas sp. | reverse complement strand
ATCGTTGTAGGCGCCGCCATCGCAGCATCCGGTCTGCCGGTCATGGCACAAAGTGCTGGTTCGGTTGAAGTCGAGGCTTTTGCCAAGCGTTATTTCACCGACAGCCGCCATAACTTGACCGACGGTACACTGGTGGGTGGCAGCTTGGGTTACTTCGTCACCGACGACGTCCTGTTGAACATCGGTCTGGGTACGTACAAGAGCCTTGAAGTTGACGGCGGCCCGAACGATGGCGCAGACATCGACGGCAAGCTGGCCCACGTTGAAGCCGTTTACCACTTCGGACAAGGTGCTCTGCGCCCATACGTTTCCGGCGGCTTTGCCCACCAGGAGCTGGAGCAGTTCGGTACTAACGTTGATGACCGCACGACCATGGCTGTTGCTGGTTTCGGCGTCAAGAACTACCTGAACGAAAACTTCTTCGTCAAAGCTGGCGTTGATGCTCTGTACGGTCTGGACCATGGCAATACCGAATGGCAGGCTGGCGTTGGTGTTGGTCTGAACTTCGGCGGCGCAGCTCCGGTTGTTGCTCAGGCTGAGCCAGCACCTGCTCCTGCCCCAGCTCCAGAACCCGCTCCAGAAGTACAGTCCGTTCGCGTTGAGCTGGACGTCAAGTTTGACTTCGACCGCGACACCATTCGTCCCGAGTACCGTCAGGATATCCAGAGCCTGGCTGAGTTCATGAAGACCTACCCATCGGTAACCACTACCGTTGAAGGTCACACTGACTCCGTCGGTACTGACGCGTACAACAAGGATCTGTCCGAGCGTCGTGCCAACTCGGTTCGCGAAGCACTGATCGCCGAAGGCGTTGAGTCCTCCCGCGTGAACGCCGCCGGTCACGGTGAAGCCAATCCGATCGCTGACAACAGCACGGCTGACGGCCGGGCCATGAACCGTCGCGTTGAAGCAGAAGTAGAAACAGAGGTTGAAGTTCGTTAATCGATCTTCAGCAACAAAAAACCCGGTCAATTGACCGGGTTTTTTTATTCCATCTTCTTTCTAGTCTTCAATCTTCAATCTGATTGACGCCGGGAAAGCGTAATCTGAAATCTTCGGGCATGGCGGTTACCTTTGCCGCGAGGAAGTTATAAAACACAAAGCCGGACTTCGCCAAGGCAACCAGCTCTCCGTTGTGCAACTTTGTGATGCGGAAGATGATATCTCCGCCATATCTGTTCAAGTCCATCAAGCCAACTTCGAAAGTCAGCGTTTCCCGTGCGAAGGCTTCTTTGCGATAAGTGGTGGCCAGGTCAGTGACGATAATGCCGACATCATTGACGCTGACTTCTTCTATGCCGAACTGATACAGAAAGCGCGCACGCGCTTCGGAGATCATGGACACCATAGAGTCGTTGGCCAGATGCTTGCCGGAGTTGATATCGGTGATGCGGACGGTCAGTTGAGTGGTGAAGTAGAACTGATCTTCCGGAAATTCCAGATGTAAACGTGCCATTCTCTAAAACCCGCTGCTGCATGATGCGCCGTCACAGAGTAAGCGTGACCGGCAATGGAGCGTCGCATTGTACGCGACTTCGTCGTATTCCGCTCGCCGGGACAGGCCCATACGGAAAAGGCCACCCGAAGGTGGCCTTTTCGTCAACACCCGGGCCGTGGCCCGTGAGTCAGCTCAATCAGAACTGGTTCATGGTGTTGTCTTTACCGCCGGCTTTCAGTGCAGCTTCACCAGCAAAGTACTCTTTATGGTTGTCGCCCAGATCGGAGCCAGCCATGTTCTGGTGACGTACACAAGCGATACCCTGGCGGATCTCCTGGCGCTGAACACCTTTCACGTAGGCCAGCATGCCTTCGTCTGCGAAGTAACCTTTTGCCAGGTTGTCGGTGGACAGTGCGGCAGTGTGGTACGTCGGCAGGGTGATCAGGTGGTGGAAGATGCCGGCTTCGCGAGCAGCATCAGCCTGGAAGGTACGAATACGCTCGTCGGCTTCGTTGCACAGCTCGGTCTCGTCGTACTCGGCGCTCATCAGGTTCGCACGATCGTAGGCGGAAACGTCCTTGCCTTCGGCGGTCCAGGCATCGAATACCTGCTGACGGAAGTTCAGCGTCCAGTTGAAAGACGGGCTGTTGTTGTAAACCAGCTTGGCGTTCGGAACCACTTCACGGATGCGGTTAACCATCTCGGCGATCTGGCCAACGTGCGGCTTCTCGGTTTCGATCCACAGCAGGTCAGCACCATGTTGCAGGGAAGTGATGCAGTCCAGAACTACGCGATCGATGCCAGTGTCCTTGCGGAACTGGAACAGACCAGAGGCCAGGCGCTTGGGCTTGAGCAGTTTGCCGTTGGCTTTGATAACGACGTCGCCGTTCTCGATGGCGTCGGCATTCTCGATGTAGTCGCCATCGAGGAAGCTGTTGTACAGGTCGCCCAGGTCGCCTGGCTCGTTGGTTACAGCGATCTGCTTGGTCAGACCGGCACCCAGGGAGTCGGTACGGGCAACGATGACGCCGTCATCCACACCCAGCTCGAGGAACGCGTAGCGAACGGCGTTGATCTTGGCCAGGAAGTCGGAGTGCGGAACAGTTACCTTGCCGTCCTGGTGACCGCACTGCTTCTCGTCGGAGACCTGGTTTTCGAGCTGGATGCAGCAAGCACCGGCTTCGATCATCTGCTTGGCCAGCAGGTAGGTAGCTTCGGCGTTACCGAAACCGGCGTCGATATCGGCAATGATCGGTACAACGTGAGTTTCAAAGTTGTCGACCTGAGCCTGGATTTCCTGGGCTTTGGCAGTATTGCCAGCAGCGCGGGCGTCGTCGAGGGCCGTGAACAGCAGATCCAGTTCGCGGGCATCGGCCTGACGCAGGAAGGTGTACAGCTCTTCGATCAGGCTGGAAACGGCAGTCTTTTCGTGCATGGACTGGTCAGGCAGCGGGCCGAATTCGGAGCGCAGGGCTGCAACCATCCAGCCGGACAGGTACAGGTAGCGTTTGTTAGTGGTTTTCAGATGCTTCTTGATGGAGATCAGCTTCTGTTGGCCGATGAAACCATGCCAGCAACCCAGGGACTGAGTGTAAGCAGAAGAGTCGGCGTCGTATTCAGCCATATCCTTGCGCATGATAGCAGCGGTGTACTTGGCGATATCCAGACCGGTCTGGAAGCGGTTCTGTGCACGCATGCGTGCAACGGATTCCGGGTTGATGGCGTTCCAGCCGTTACCGGCGGTTTCTTTGAGCGCGGCAACTGCTTTGATATCGTTCTGATATGCTGACATGGTCAATCCTTCAATGTTTGCGTTTGGTTCTGACGTTAGTCGACCCCGAACCCATCAGCCAGAGCTTGGGTTGCGGCACTCCGCAGTGCGTCGAAACAGTGACTGAAAATTGAAGAATGACATGAAGATGGAGGAGTGACGTACAGTCGATGAGCTGGCGGGCATACCTGCTCAAGCTGGTTGGCTTGGCAGAACGTACGACCATTTCCGGGTCATGCTGGCTGCTACGTTTAAATCGCTTCCCCGTCCCTCAGGACAACTTCGTTCCAGTCGCAACCTCGTCGAACTGCCTTGTGGGCTGTTAAGACACAGATGTTGCCCTAGGTTCAGGCAAACATCCGGAGACCCTGTTAAGGGGCTCTGGCTAGCGGGAGCGGGGCAATAATGCAGTTTAAGAAAACAGATGTCAACGGCGTTGTAGTGAAATTAATAAAACACTACATAATTCTAATGGGCCAGTTCAACCATCAGGCGGACGCTCTGTTGCTGGGCGCTGCGAGTGGTGGTACGTCTGCCAATGCCCCGGCTGCCCTGGCTGTCAGCATCATCGAACCCACCTATGGTGACCCACTCGCCCAGGCGTGCGGTGACAACCGTATCGGTTCGTTGCACGTCGATCACATCATTTCCGGCGGGATGCATCCGATCATTATTGGTGCTCAGGCTGATGGTTGCGAGATCGCCATTCAGCCGTACGGTAGCGTAGAAACCGGAGGTCACATCATGGTATTCAGTCTGATTGACCACCTGGCCGTAGATATTGGTTGAGGTGCTGGTCAACGGTACCCGCTGGCCAGTCTGGATCAGTACGGGGTAGCCTTCGTTGGCCGTGATCACCCGCGCACCGTCACTCGCGCCGCGGGTTTCCCGGCGGATGATGCGGGCTTGATTATTACCCCTCGGCTGGCCAACCACGATGTCGCCAGCGCCGGTTTCCACGCGTCCGTCCACGCGGTAACCATTCTGATCGCCTATTGAGCTGCTGGTGTTGCTGACGGTAATACGCAACTTCGCAGGCTGGCGATCAAGGTCCGCAAGCAGGGCGCGGATCTCCTGCAAACGGCCTGGTTCGGCACGGATGATCAGCTGATTGCCATAGGCGGAAACGCGCTCGTCAGGGCGGAGCAGGGGCTGGATAGCCGGGATCATATCCTCAGCCATGCTGTAGCCCAGCGGGATGACTTCGGTTCTCGGCGCTGCAGTGAGCGGAGAAGAGCAGAGGGCAAAGGCGAAACTGACAATTATTGCCAGCATGATTCGCAGGTTCATGGCGCGATCTCCTCATTACCGACCCTGAGTTTAGCATCTGGAGTGGTCGGTGCGCGGGCGCTGAACTGTCGTTGCATCAGGGCGGAATCAGCGGGAATCTGAGGCCGCTGACTCCCAGCTCATCTCCTGATGGGGAATGCCGGCCTCGGGATACACATCCGAACAGGTGACAAAGCCCAGCTGGCTATAGAATCCGAGGGCATGGGTTTGTGCTGAGAGTATCAGACGCTTCATACCATGTTGCTGGGCATGAGCCATGACTGCGCGCATCAGTTGCTGGCCCAGCCCCTTGCCACGCGCCTCGGAGAGAAGGGCGACGCGGCCAATATGCCCATCCGCCAGTAGTCGGGCAGTACCGACTGGCTGGCTGTCAACGATCAGCAGAAAGTGTGTGGCGTGGGCATCCTCTGCATCCCACTCCAGCTCGGCTGGCACCTGTTGCTCATCGATGAACACTTTATGGCGGATGTCGCGCAGCGCTTCGGTACTGCGCCATTCCGTTACACGGATGACTACATCACTCATCGTCACCTTCCATAAGCAGGTCGCCCTTGGCCAGCAGTTGTTCCAGCAGTTGCATGGCTTCTTCGTCCTGACGCCAGCTATTCAGTTGCTCTGCGTCCAGATAGTCCTGATTGCAG
>JASJKW010000268.1:0-13204 GCA_037621305.1 Pseudomonas sp. | reverse complement strand
AGGCCTGGGCGCAGTAGATATTCCATTCTTCGGGGGCGTAACGGTCGGCAATGATCTGCTGCATCATCCGCAGGGCGCTGGAGACAATGGTGCCGCCGGTTTCCCGAGAGTAGAAGAATTCCTCCTCATCGACTTCCTTGGCACTGGTGTGATGGCGGATGAAGACCACGTCGATGCGTTCGTAGTTACGCTGCAGAAACAGATACAGCAGTATGTAGAAGCGTTTGGCGATGTCCTTGGTCGCCTGGGTCATCGAGCCGGAAACATCCATCAGGCAGAACATCACCGCCCGTGAGCTGGGATCGGGCTGTTTGACCAGCAGGTTGTAGCGCAGATCGAAGGTGTCCAGAAAGGGGACGCGATCGATGCGATTGCGCAGCTGTTCTATCTCCTGCTCCAGAGCCTGGATGTCGCAGAGATTGTCGGGTTGTTGCAGGCGCAGCTGTTCCAGCTCCTTGAGGGCCTCGCGCAATCGCGCCCGACTGCCCCCGCTCAGGGCGATGCGGCGGGCATGGGCAGCGCGCATGGAGCGAACGATATTGATGCGTGATGGGTTGCCCTGCTGGCTGATACCGGCCCGTACGGTACGGAAGGTATCGGTGCCCATCAGGTGTCGCTTGATCAGGTTGGGCAGGGCGAGATCCTCGAACATGAAGTCGAGGAACTCTTCCTGGGTGATCTGGAATACAAAGTCATCCTCGCCTTCGCCGGCGTTGCCGGCCTGGCTGCCGCCACCCCCTCCACCGCCGCCTTCGGGGCGGGCGATGCGGTCGCCGGTGGAAAACTCGCGGTTGCCGGGAAATACACGTGTCTGGCGGCCGCCGGGGCCGTGGTGGAAGATGGGTTCGTCAATGTCTCGACCCGGGATACTGATCTGTTCCCCATGTTCGATATCGGTAATGGAGCGGCGGCCTACCGCCTCTTCAACAGCCTTCTTGATATGCGCCTTGTAGCGGCGCAGAAACCGTTGGCGGTTGACCGTGCTCTTGTTCTTGCCGTTCAGACGACGGTCGATCACATAGCTCATAAGACCCCTCCGGGGGAGGGTCAGCTTCACTCTGCAAATGACCAGACAGGAAGCTGACCGGACGACTGCGTGCCAGTATCGTTACTGCGCCTTGCGCACGCGCAGATACCATTCCGACAGCAGGCGTACCTGTTTCTCGGTATAGCCACGCTCGACCATTCGAGTAACGAAGTCGTTGTGCTTCTTCTGATCCTCGTTGGATGCTTTGGCGTTGAAGCTGATCACCGGCAGCAGGTCTTCGGTATTGGAGAACATTTTCTTCTCGATCACCACCCGCAGTTTTTCATAGGACATCCAGGTGGGATTCTTGCCGTTGTTGTGGGCGCGGGCGCGCAGCACGAAGTTGACGATCTCGTTGCGGAAGTCCTTGGGATTGCTGATGCCAGCGGGTTTCTCGATCTTCTCCAGCTCTTCGCTCAGGGCGCCGCGGTCGAGAATTTCCCCGGTGTCCGGGTCGCGGTATTCCTGGTCCTGAATCCAGAAGTCGGCATACAACACGTAGCGGTCGAAGATGTTCTGTCCGTATTCGCTGTACGACTCCAGGTACGCGGTCTGGATTTCCTTGCCGATGAACTCCACGTAACGCGGCGCCAGGTATTCCTTGAGAAAGCGCAGATAACGTTCGCTGACTTCTGCCGAGAACTGCTCCTGTTCGATCTGCTGTTCCAGTACATACAGCAGGTGCACCGGGTTGGCGGCGATCTCGGTATTGTCGTAGTTGAAGACCTTGGACAGGATCTTGAAGGCGAATCGGGTGGACAGGCCGGTCATGCCCTCGTCTACCCCTGCCGTGTCGCGGTACTCCTGAATGGATTTGGCCTTGGGGTCGGTATCCTTGAGGTTTTCGCCATCGTAGATGCGCATCTTCGAATAGACGTTGGAGTTTTCCGGCTCCTTGAGGCGCGACAGCACACTGAACTGGGCGAGCATTTTCAGCGTGTCGGGGGCGCAGTGAGCATGGGCCAGTGAGCTGTGGGTCAACAGCTTCTGATAGATCTGGATTTCGTCACTGACTCGCAGGCAGTAGGGGATCTTGACGATGTAGATTCGGTCGATGAAGGCTTCGTTGTTCTTGTTATTACGGAAGGTGTGCCATTCCGACTCATTGGAGTGAGCCAGAATCACGCCATTGAAGGGCAGCGCGCCGAGCCCTTCGGTGCTGTTGTAGTTGCCCTCCTGGGTGGCGGTCAGCAGCGGGTGCAGCACCTTGATAGGTGCCTTGAACATCTCGACGAACTCCATCAGCCCCTGGTTGGCGCGGCACAGGGCACCGGAATAACTGTAGGCATCCGGGTCGCTCTGCGGGAATTCTTCCAGCTTGCGGATATCCACCTTGCCGACCAGAGCGGAAATATCCTGGTTGTTCTCATCGCCCGGCTCGGTCTTGGCAACAGCAATCTGCTGCAGGATCGACGGGTACAGTTTGACCACACGGAACTGGCTGATGTCACCGTTGAATTCATGCAGACGTTTGACCGCCCAGGGCGACATGATGCTGGTCAGGTAGCGTTGAGGAATGCCGAAGTCCTCTTCGAGGATCGCACCGTCCTCGGTCGCATTGAACAGCCCCAAGGGGGATTCGAAAACCGGTGAGCCCTTGATGGCATAGAAAGGCACCTGTTGCATCAACGCCTTGAGTTTCTCTGCAATGGACGACTTGCCGCCGCCCACCGGGCCGAGTAGATAGAGGATCTGCTTGCGCTCTTCCAGGCCCTGGGCGGCATGCTTGAAGAACGACACTATATGTTCGATGGCATCTTCCATGCCGTGGAAGTCGGCAAAGGCGGGGTAACGCTTGATCACCTTGTTGGAGAAGATGCGCGACATCCGCGGGTCCAGGGAGGTATCAATCAGCTCCGGCTCGCCGATGGCCATCAGCAGTCGCTCGGCACTGGTGGCATAGGTGGAGGGATCGGCCTTGCATAGATCAAGGTACTCCTGCAGGGACATTTCCTCCTGCTGGGTGGTCTCGAATCGACTCTGGAAATGACTGAATATGCTCATGGCGCGACCTCGCTTTCACTGAAAATTAGGTCCGAGACTTCCGGGTAGGAACCCATCTGCCACGCAGCGAAGGACAAAGTTGATGGCATACGCAAATCCCCCGTTACTGTCTGCAGACAAGGCCCGGGAAGTGGGTCGAAGGCAGTTCGGCGCTGCACATCGACTTGCTTCCCTGTTATCGGAAGCCGGTGGACCGGCTTTGCTTTGAATTATTTGATTGCCTTGCTTTCAGGATAGTTGGTTTGCGCGAGGGTGACAGAGGATGTGTGAAAAAATATGCAATTGCAGGCAGGAAGCCGCTCAGTCGCGGCTGACAAGATCGGGGTATTGCTGTTGCCAGAGCTCGAAGCCGCCATCCAGGCTATAGACTTCGCTGAAGCCGATGCCGGCTAGCCAGGCGGCGGCCTGCTGGCTGGAATTGCCGTGGTAGCAGCAGACGACCAGGGGTTTTTTCTGGTCGGCAGAGGAGACAAATTCCTGCACATTGTCGTTGTCCAGGCGTACGGCGTCGCGGATATGGCCAGCGTGGTAGCTTTGCGGGTCGCGGATGTCCACTGCGTGGGCATTAGCGGCCAGCAGCTGGGCTGCGGTTTCGGGGGAGATACGCTGAAAATCGCTCATGATGTGCTCCGTTGAAAGTATGTGCGCAGCCTAGGGCAGCTGCCGGTAGCGGTCAATCGCGGCAAGAGCAGTGGCGCTTTTCACCGGTGTCGACATTCATCAACGTCAATTGACTGCCCCAGACGCAGCCGGTATCCAGTGCATGGATGCCGGGAACATCCACCTTGCCCTCCAGTGCCGCCCAGTGGCCGAAAATGATGCCGATTTCGGGGTCGCGGCGGGGTAGGGTGAACCAGGGTACATAACCTTGTGGGGCTTGGCCGGGTGTCGCCTTGGACTTGAGATCCAAGGTGCCGTCAGGCCGGCAGAAGCGCATGCGCGTCAGGTAATTGGTGATCACTCGCAGGCGCTGCGTGCCGTTCAGTTCAGGGCTCCAGCGTGCCGGTTCGTTGCCGTACATATCGTCGAGAAAGCCGGGTAGTTGCTGGTCGCAACGCAGTACCGCTTCGACCTCGGCAGCCAACGCCAGGGTGTCCTGGGCGCTCCAGATTGGCGGTACGCCGGCATGGGTCATGATCAGGCCGCGTGCGCTGTCCATATGCGCCAGGGGCCGCTGGCGCAGGTTATACAGCAAGTGGTCTCGATCGGGAGCTCGCAATATGGGCAGTAGCGTATCGGATTTGCGCAGACGCTTGACGTCATGGGCGGCGGCCAGCAGGTGCAGGTCGTGATTGCCCAGTACGCTTATGCAGGCATTGCCCAGGCTGTCCAGATAGCGCAGGGTGGCTAGCGAGTCGGGGCCACGATTGACCAGATCGCCCACCGCCCAGAGCGTATCGCGCGACGGATTGAAATCCACTTCCTGAAGCAGGCATTGCAATGGCTTGAAGCAGCCCTGGATATCTCCGACAGCGTATACGGCCATACTGGTCTCAGTTGAGTGCGTTGGGTTTGGCCAGACGGAAGACCGCGACCGGGGCTCGGAAATCGACTCCTGTGTCGCTGCGCATACCGTAGCTGCCCTGCATGGAGCCTACCGGGGTCTCGAGCAGGCAGCCACTGGTGTATACATGGCTGGCGCCGGGCGCGATAACGGGCTGCTCACCGATGACGCCATCACCACGTACCTCCTGCACCTTGCCATTGCCATCGGTGATGAGCCAGTGCCGGTCCAGCAGCTGCACCGGCACCTGGCCGGCGTTGTGAATGCTGATGGTGTAGGCAAAGGCAAAGCGTTTGGCCGCCGGATCGGATTGCTCGCTCAGATAGCGAGGTTGCGTATCGATGACAATGCTGTGCAGCTGCGAATCAATCATGGCTGGCTCGCTGTTGCTGGGCCAGCCGATTGGCCAGGCGCACGAATCCGGCAAGGTCGACCTGTTCCGGACGCAGTGTCGGGTCGATTCCTTCAGCGGCGATAGCCTCGGCATCCAGCAGGCCCTTGAGCGTGTTGCGCATGGTCTTGCGGCGCTGGTTGAAGGCTTCGCGAACGATCAGTTCCAACACCTGTGGATCATCGGCGGGGTGCGGCAAGGTCGCGTGGGGCGTCAGTCGCACTATCGCCGAGTCAACCTTGGGTGGCGGATTGAAGGCGCCCGGACCCACATCGAACAGGTGCTCCACCTGACAATGGTATTGCACCATGATGCCCAGACGACCGTAGTGGTTCATGCCGGCGCCGGCGGCCAGACGCTGCACTACTTCCTTCTGCAGCATGAAGTGCATGTCGGCGATGCAGTCGGACTGCTTCAGCAGATGGAACATCAGCGGCGTGGAAATGTTGTACGGCAAGTTGCCTACGACCCGCAGCTTCTCGCCCGGTTGAACCAGGGAACGGAAGTCGAATTTCAGGGCGTCGCCCTTGTGCAGGGTGAACTGCGGGTTACCACCGAAGTGGGCGAGCAGCAGCGGATGCAGATCATGGTCCAGCTCGACCACATCCAGCCGGCCACCACTGGCGAGCAGGCCTTCGGTCAGGGCACCCTGGCCCGGGCCGATCTCGACCAGGTGCTGGCCTTCACGCGGGGCGATGCCGCGCAGGATGCGATTGATCACGCCGTGGTCGTGCAGAAAGTTCTGACCGAAACGCTTGCGCGCCCGGTGTGGAGCAAATTCGTTCATTGCCGGCCTCGGGCTTCGATCATGCTGATGGCGGTGTTCAGGGCGACGTTCAGGCTGCCTACGTCAACACGTCCGGTGGCGGCCAGATCCAGCGCTGTGCCGTGGTCTACCGAGGTGCGGATGATCGGCAGTCCTAACGTCACGTTTACGGCCTGGCCAAAGCCCTTGTGTTTGAGCACGGGCAGCCCCTGGTCGTGATACATCGCCAATACCGCGTCGGCATGATCCAGATGTTTGGGAGTGAAAAGCGTATCGGCCGGTAAAGGACCGTCCAGCAACATGCCCTCGCCGCGCAGGCGCTCGAGCAGTGGAATGATGATGTCAATTTCTTCGCGGCCCAGATGGCCGCCTTCCCCGGCATGGGGATTGAGGCCGCAGACCAGGATGCGTGGCTGGTGGATGCCGAATTTGCTGCGCAGATCCTGCTGCAGAATGCGGAGCACCCGCTCCAGAGTCTCTGGAGTGATGGCATCGGCCACCTCACGCAGGGGCAGATGAGTCGTGGCCAGGGCCACGCGCAGACCGGGGCAGGCCAGCATCATCACCACCTGTTCGGTGCCGGTCTGATCGGCGAAGAATTCAGTATGGCCGGAGAAGGGCACCCCAGCGTCATTGATAACGCCCTTGTGCACGGGCGCTGTTACTACTGCGGCAAACTGCCCATCGATACAGCCCTGGCCGCCCAGACGCAGGGTTTCCAGCACATAGCGTGCGTTGGCCGGGTTCAACTTGCCCGGCTGGCAGACCGCGGCCAGAGGCACCGGCAAGACGCTGAGCTGACCGGCCTGCTGGGCCGCCGGAGGGCGTGTCGGATCGTAGGGCCGCAGCTCGATATCGAGGCCGAGCTGGCGGGCGCGTTCAGCAAGCAGGTCGGGATCAGCGACTACCACACGTTCATGGGCGCAGGGCTCACGAGCCAGCAGCAGGCACAGATCAGGACCAATGCCGGCGGGTTCGCCGGCGGTCAGGGCAATGGCGGAAGCAGTCACTTAGCTTTTGATCTCAACATAGGCTTCGTCACGGATTTCCAGCAACCAGGTCTGCAGCTCTTCATCGAACTTGCGATTCTGCAGCAGGTTGCGCGCCTGTTGCTCACGCATTTCGTCGGTCATATCGACCTGACGCTGACCCTGCACCTGCAGAATGTGCCAGCCGAACTGGCTCTGGAAGGGCGCGGAAATCTGGTTTTCCGGCGTGGTGGTCATGACCTCGCGGAATTCGGGAACCATGGCATCAGCAGTAACCCAGTTGAGCGAGCCGCCGTTGAGCGCCGAACCCGGATCTTCCGAGAAGGAACGCGCCAGGGTCTCGAAGGATTCGCCAGCGCGGATACGTTCATACAGGCGCTGGATCAGCTGGGCAGTTTCTGCCTCGCTGCGGATCTCGCTGGGCTTGATCAGGATGTGGCGCACATTGAACTCGTCCACCAGCAGGTTATCCCCGCCACGCTTTTCCAGCAGCTTGAGGATGTGGAAACCTGCGGGTGAGCGCAGAGGGGGCGTGGTGCCACCGATCTCCAGCTCGTCCACCGCATTGGCGAAGGCCGGTGGCAGCTGAGCCGCCTTGCGCCAGCCCAGCTCACCGCCTTCGAGGGCATGTTCACCGCCGGAGCGGCTGACAGCCAGGCGGGTGAAGTCCGCCCCTTCGCTCAGTTCCTGATAGATTTCATTGGCGATCTCGGCTTTGCTTTGAGCTTCTGCGCTGCTGGCGTTTTCCGACACCGGCAGGACGATCATGGCCAGTCGGTAATCGGCGGATGTCTGATAGCGACCCATTTCGGAATTGAGGAAGTTGCGCACTTCCTGATCACTCACCTGGATACGCTCAGCCACCCGGCGCTGGCGCACGCGGTTGATGATCATCTCGCGGCGGACCTGCTCGCGTGCCTGGTTATAGCTGATGCCGTCACGCTCAAGAGTGGCACGGAACTCTTCCATGCTCACCCCATTACGCTCGGCCAGTTGCTGCATGGTCTGGTTGAGGCTGGCGTCGTCGATGCGGATACCGGCGCGCTCACCCATCTGCAGCTGGATGCTTTCCAGCACCAGACGGTCGATCACCTGGGTGCGCAGCACTTCTTCGGGCGGCAGCTCGGTGCCTCTTTCATTCAGTTGCTGGCGGATGGCGTTCAACCGCTCCTGTACCTGACTTTGCATGACGACGTCGTTATCGACGATGGCGGCGACCCGGTCCAGTTCGACCATCTGTGCCTGCAGGCCGGTGCTGAGCAGCAGGCCGGCGCACAGGCCAGCCAGCTTGTGGTGTAGCTTAAAATGCATTGTTTTCACGCTCTCTGTAGCCAGGGATGCCTTCGTCCAGAAGACTTTCGACACGATTGCCGGTAACGCTGCCAAGTCCTTTGAGGACCACTTGCAGGAAGATGCCGCGGTTGCCCTCATCGCGGGTAACCGATTCGAACTCGTTGTAGTCGACCCAGTAACGGTTGATGAAGCGCAGCTTCCAGCAGCAGCTTTCATATTCAAGACCACCGAAGGCTTCCAGGGTTCGGTCACCGGCGAAATCATGCTGCCAGCGGCCGATCATGCTCCACTGTGGGTTGAGCGGCCAGATGAACGACATATCCGACTGGTCGATACGGCGGTTCTCGCTCTCATTGAAGCTGCCGGTCAGGGCATTGAAGGTGTTGGTGTCATTGCGGAAGCGATATCCGGCGTTGATGACCTTGCGCGGCTCGGGCTGGTAGTTGGCCAGCAGGCTGCCGGCGTTGTTGTTGTTCTCCTGCGGATCCCACAGCACGTCACCGCGCAGTTTCCAGGCATTGCTGACGCGATACATGAACTCGGCAGCATAGGCGGAGGTGGAATGGTCATTCTCCTCGCGGCGCTGGCCTTCGGTATTGAGCAGTTGAACGCGTTGGTCCTCGAAATACAGGATCGGTCCGAAGCTGGCGCGAGCCCGTTCCACCCCATTGCTGTCCAGTGCCCGGCTGGTTACACCCAGCGCCAACTGGTTGGCATCACCGACGCGATCATTGCCGCTGAAACGGTCATCGCGGAACAGCGAATTGTAGCTGAAGGTGTTTTCGTTGGTATCGAACAGTGGCTGATCATCCTGATCGCGGTCCGGCGCATACAGATAGAAGGCGCGGGGCTCCAGGGTCTGGCGCAGGTCTTTGCCGAACCAACTGGTGTCACGGTCGAAATACAGGCCGGCGTCCAGGCTGGCTACCGGGATGGTGCTGGAGGGATTGGTGTCGGCGCTGTCGTAGTCGAAGAACAGGGGGTCAGCTGGACCCGTTACATCGCGATGTTGACGCTCGTCGAAGTCCAGGTCGTAATAGGTCGACTGCACCCGGGCGGCCGGAGTGAAGTAACCCCAGCTGTTCTGCATCGGATAGCTGATGCGCGGACTCAGGCTGACGCGGTGCCCGGTGGCGCGCTGCAGGCCTACAAGGTTGGTATCGGGTGTCCAGATCGAGGCGCCCGTAGCGTCTACGTGCACACCGTCCTCACCCATCAGCAAGCCGCGATCCAGGTCACGGTCGAAATAGGCATACTCAGCCCGATAGTCGACCTTCAGACCGCTGTCACCCAGCCAGTGGCCACCATCCAGGCGCAACTGGGGCAGGCGCTCGTAGGGCGTAACCGAGGTGATGGTTGCCAGCTCGTAGGCATGCAGGGCCGCCTCGAACTGCCAGCCATTGCCCCGGTAGGTAAGGGCGCCGCGCTGATTGACGTAGGTGTCGCTGCGCGCGTCCAGGGAGCTGTTCAGGTTCTGGAAATAGAAGGGATCGCTGATGTCGAAGTATTCGACCTCAGTAGTCCAGCGACTCTGCAGGCCGCCCATGTGTTCCCAGCCATACAGCCAGCGGTTGTCGTCGTATTCCCTGTCATCCAGGAAGGAGGCGCTCAGCTGGCCTTCCTGGTCTGGCTGCATGTAGCGGAATTCGCCTTCCATCTGCATGCCGCGCTTGCTCATCAGACGCGGATACAGGGTGGCATCATAGTTCGGTGCAATATTGATGTAATAGGGGGTGACCAGTTCGGTGCCGTTGTCAGTGGAATTGCTGATGGACGGCGGCAGCAGGCCGGTGTGGCGGCGATCATCCAGCGGGAAATAAATGTACGGGGTATAGAACACCGGCACATCCTTCACCTTGAGGGTGACATGCTTGGCTTCGCCCCAACCCTTCTCCTGGTCCAGTTCGATATCGTCGCTGTGCAGGCTCCAGGTGTTGCGGCCCGGGTCGCAGGTGGTATAGCTGCCATCGGTCATAACGATGACGGCATCATCGCGGCGCATCAGTTTTTCGGCGCTGCCACGGGCATTGGCCTCGTGGACGACATAATGCACTTGCTCGATACGGGTTTCGCCGCTGTCGATCTGCATCTGTGCCCGATCGCCGAGTACCAGCACGCCTTGGTCGCGCAAGCGCACATCGCCATTCAGACGGACCATGTTGTTACCCTGGTCGAAGCTGGCTTCGTTGGCCTGGGCCTGCAAGCGGCCCTGCTGCAACAGCACGTCGCCTTGCAACGTACCTGTCTGGCTGCGCTGCTCGAAGCTGCTGGAGTCGGCGCTGGCGTAGACCGGTAGTTGGTCAAAAGGGGTGTCGTCATCCCGGCCGGCGCGTGGTGGTTCGATGTAATCACCGCTGCAATAGGGGGCAATGGCGGCACGCTGGGTGTCGGTCAGTTGGTCGCGAGGCACCCAGTCCAGCTTGCTGAAATCCTCCGTCTGCGGCGGGGCAGCGCTTGGGCGGGTTTCGCTGACGCGCTGGCGCGGCTCTGGCTCGGCAGCACGGACAACTGGTTTTCCGGGGCGTGGCGGCAACTCTGCCGTGGCCTTCATAGGGGTGCAGACCCAACCACCGCCACTGCCGGCGCGACATTCAACCTGCGCGGCGGCGAGCGTGACAACGGGTTGAGCCAGCAACAGCCCACTGGCCAGTAGCAGAGGGAAAGCAGGGCGAAACGGAGGTTTAGGGTAGGCCATTATAGTTATCCGGGATTCAGTCGGGCGTGCAGGCTCGCGATGACTCGGGAACTTGTGCGAGGCAATTGCAACATGCATGCTGCTTCTGCGTGTCGAGATCATGGATAATAAAGCATTGTGAGGCGCCAGAGCCAGTGCCGGTCTGTTTGGAAGCTGAGGAACCCGATGGTGGATGCAAGACTAAGTTTATTGGAAGCATGGTTGCCCACGGCATTGTCCGAGGCGCGCGGCCATCAGGATTGGACGGAAGAGGGCGCGGGACAGCTGGCGCCAGCCAGTACCGATGCCAGTTTTCGTCGCTATTTCCGCTGGAGCGATGCGAAACACAGTCTGATCATCATGGATGCGCCACCGGAGCAGGAGGATGTGCGCCCCTTCATGCGCATTGCCGGTCTGCTGGCCGATGCCGGAGTGAAAACGCCCGCCATTCTGGCGGCAGATCCGCAGCAGGGCTTTCTATTGATGGAAGATCTTGGTGCGCGTACCTACCTGCAGAGTATTCAGGCGGGCGTCACCGACGCTGAACTTGAACGTATGTTCGACGGTGCTATCAGCACCCTGGTGCGCTGGCAGGCCAGCAGCCGGCCCGGTGAGTTGCCGGACTACGATGAGGCTGTATTGCGCCGTGAACTGGAGCTGTTTCCTGACTGGTTTGTTGGCCGGCATCTGCAGCGAACGCTGAGTGCGGAGCAGCGCGCGGACTGGGAAACGCTGTGCCGTGTGTTGCTGGATAGCCATCTGGCCGAGAGCAGGGTGTTCGTGCATAGGGACTATATGCCGCGCAATCTGATGACCGCGCCGGGTGAGCCCGGTGTGCTGGATTTTCAGGATGCCTTGTACGGTCCGGCCAGCTATGACGTGACCTCGCTGTTTGCCGATGCCTTTTTCAATCTGCCGCTGACCGAGCGGGAAAACTGGATTCAGCGTTATTGGCAGCAGGCGCGTACGGCGGGCATCGCTTTGCCAGAGCGGTTTGACGACTTTCTAGGCCAGTCGCGCCTGATGGGCGTTCAGCGCCATCTCAAGGTGTTGGGCATCTTTGCGCGCATACGCTACCGCGACGGCAAGCCCCATTATCTGGAGGACGCCCCGCGTTTCATTCGATACCTGCGCGATGCCTGCGCCTCTGATGCCCGCCTGGCACCACTGGTACGACTGCTCGACAGTCTGGAGCTGTGATGATGAAGGCAATGATCCTGGCCGCAGGCAAGGGCGAGCGCATGCGTCCCCTGACCCTGCACACACCCAAGCCGTTGTTGCCCGTCGCTGGCAAGCCGCTGATTCAGTGGCATATCGAAGCGTTGCAACAGGCTGGGCTGGATCGGCTGGTGATCAATCATGCGTGGCTGGGTGAGCAGCTTGAAGCGACCCTGGGTGATGGCGCTGCGTATCGCGTACAGATCAGCTGGTCACCCGAGGAGTCGCCACTGGAAACCGCCGGCGGCATTCTGCGGGCTTTGCCGTTGCTGGGTAATGAGCCTTTTGTGCTGGTCAATGGTGATATCTGGACTGACTTCGACTTTTCCGGCCTGCGATTGCCCGAGGGGCGGTTGGCGCATCTCGTGCTGGTCGACAATCCGCCCTTCAAGTCGCGTGGCGATTTTCTGCTCGCAGAGGGAGTGATCGCCAATCCGGTGACCGAGGCTGAACAGGGCGACGCCATGACCTACAGTGGCATCGCCGTGTTGTCGCCGCGGCTGTTCGAGGGGCTGGTCGATGGCCCGCAACCCTTGGCGCCCCTGTTGCGTGCAGCGGCTGAGCGCGGATTGGTCAGTGGTGAGCGTTATGCTGGCAGGTGGATCGACGTTGGCACCCCCGAGCGCCTGCAACAGGCAGATCAGCGTGCCAGGGAGGCCTGACAGATGCTGTGGCCGGTAACCGTTGCGGGCGTTCTGCTGGGAGGTGTAGCCGCCGGCGTGCCTGGCGGTATTCTCGGTGGCGTGCTCGGCCATGCTCTGGATCGGCATTGGGGGTTGCAACGCTGGACGGACTTGCCTGCGCAGCTGGCCCGCTGGCTGGGATGGCAGCCGGACTTTCAACAGGTGCTTTTTCTGTGTCTTGGCCGGGTGGCCAAGACACATGGCAGAGTCACGTCCGAGCATCTGCAGCTGGCCCGGGAGCTGATGCGCCAGTATCGGCTGGACGAGCCGCAGCGGCTGACTGCCATGGAAAGCTTCAATAAAGGCAAGCTGCCGGCCACGCGGGTTGAACGGCAATTACGGCGGCTCTGTCGCCAGCAGCCGGGGCGTAATGCCGAGTTGCTGGACTGCTGTTGGCGAATGGCGCTGGTGCACCGCCAACCCAGCGCTGCTTCGCAACAGTTGCTTGGCCGCTGGGCGCGCCTGGCCGGGCTGAGCAGTGCCGAACAGCAACGGATACGCCAGCGTCATCAACGCCACTCGTCGGGTGCCGCCCCCGCCACTACCGGCGGGGGCTTGCAGCAGGCGGCTGGGATTCTCGGTGTTGAGCTCAACGCCGAGCCGGCGCAGATCAAGCGCGCCTATCGCCGGCTGCTCAGTCGTCACCATCCGGATA
>JASJKW010000267.1:0-2767 GCA_037621305.1 Pseudomonas sp. | reverse complement strand
GCACTGCTGCATCAACTGAATCCCGACCGCGGTGGAGCCGGTAAAGGACAGTTTGCGCACCACCGGATTGGCGCACAGCTCATCGCCCACTGCCCGCGCGTTATCCACTCCCGCAGTGACAACACTCAGCAAACCGGCCGGCAGACCCGCCTGCTCGGCCAGTGCAACCAGCGCCAGCGCGGAGAAAGGCGTCTGTGGCGCCGGTTTGAGCACCATGGCGCAGCCAGCTGCCAGGGCTGGGCCAGCCTTGCGGGTGATCATCGCGGAGGGGAAGTTCCATGGTGTGATGGCCGCCGTCACACCGACCGGCTCCTTCTGCACAATGAGGCGTTTGTCTGGCTGGTGACCGGGAATCACGTCCCCGTAGACGCGCTTGGCTTCCTCGGCGAACCACTCGATAAAAGAGGCGGCATAGGCAATCTCGCCCCGCGCCTCGGTCAGCGGTTTGCCTTGCTCGGCGGTCATGATTCGCGCCAGATCTTCCTGGTGCTGGAGGATCAGCTCATACCAACGGCGCAACACGCCAGCGCGCTCCTTGGCCGTGCGCCGACGCCAGGCAGGTTGTGCCGCCTGGGCCGCCGCAATGGCGCGACGGGTCTCGTCGGCGCCCATGTCAGGCACACTGCCCAGGCGCTCACCGCTGGCCGGATTGAATATCTCGATACGCTGACCGTGGTCGGCCTCGCACCAGCTACCGTCGATGAATGCCTGCTGGCGAAACAGCGTGGGCGATTGCAGTTCCATGGAAGTTCTCCTGTCCAGAGATGGCGTCACGCATTTGCCACATCAGCGTTTGAAATTTCAAACATGCTAAAGCGGAAAAGCGGTCCAGACAAGATGGGCCGAGCTTTGTTGAAACAGCCTCGCCCTGACTACACCAGCGGCTCGTCATCCATCAGTACATGGGAAGGTTGTTGCCCTTCCTCGAACAAGCCAGCCACTCGCTGCAAACTGGCCAGCAGCATCAACTGCTCCCAGTCGGCAAGTTGGCCGAAACGTTCAAGGAAGGCACCGGGCAACAGCGCCGGCTCAGCCTGGATCACCGCTTCACCTTTCTCGGTGAGGGTCAGGTGTACTTTGCGTTTGTCACTCAGACTGCGCACCCGCTTGAGCAACTCGCGGTTTTCCAGACGGTCGATGATGGTGCTGAGGGTCGCCTGGGACACGCTGACCTGTTTGGCCAATGTGCCGAGCGTGCCCTCACCCATCGCCTGGATACTGTGCAGAATCAGCAGCTGGATCGGCGTCAAGCCGCTGTGGCGACCAAGGCGCTTGGCGTGAATCTCGGTGGCGCGCTGCAGCCGCCGAAGGGCCAGATACAAATCGTGCATCATGTTGTGTAGCTCCCGGCAGACAACGTCATCAATAAGTAAGCATTTTGCCACAAACCGCAGGGTGTGGACGAATCATCACCCAACCCCTGCGCATTGCGGCCGCGACAGTACCCGCAGTCATTGCTTCCAGTCAAAAAACCTTTAAACCAGACCCTGTCAGTGTTCCCAAGTATCTGACCCTGCGCGAGTGCGCCAACGCCGCCGCCCAGCAGCTCTGTTTGCGAAACACCCTAGTCTAAACGTGACCATCGGGTTACATTCCTCGTCTGCCTATGCAATCAAACCCAATTCGATGCCTGCTGGTCTTTTGGCGCTACTCTTATGTAGTCGTCTGGATTTTCAGCCCGCTCCGGCCCAGTAAGCGCCAGAGCCCATGCAGCGAAACAGCGAGGAGTCTTGCTTGATGTCGCGTTTACCAGTCATTGTCGGTTTCGGTGGGTATAACGCCGCCGGCCGCAGCTCGTTTCACCATGGCTTTCGGCGTACCGTGATCGAATCCTTGCCCGCTGCCGAGCGTCAGGAAACCCTGGCTGGCCTGGCCGTGCTGATGAACCTGGTACGTGCAGAGAATGATCATTATCTGCACGAAACAGGCCAACAGCTGACCCCAGCAGATATCGAACAGCGCTTCGGCCAGCAGATACTCGACGGCACCCTGGTGCGCCGTATCGAAAAACGTCACCTGGATGTGGATGCTGCGCATTGGCACAAGGTTTTGCCCGTAGGCCTGAAAACAGGCCAGCCCCTGTCTTTCATTACCCTCGCCAAGCAATTGCCAGAGCCCCTGCCCGCGGGCTGGAGCGTGGAAGCGCAGGAAGGCGGCGAAGTGCGCGTCACCATCGCCAGTGACTGCGAACTGAAAGTCGACAGCTACCGTTCCATGGCAGTCAAGTCCGCCGGCCAGCTACCCACCGGCTTCGAGCCCGGCGAACAATACAACTCGCGGTTCCACCCACGCGGTCTGCAAATGTCCATCGTCGCAGCGGCTGACGCACTGCACTCCACCGGGCTGCCCTGGCAGCACATTCTCGACCATGTCGAGCCGGATGAAATTGCCGTATTCGCCAGCAGCATCATGAGCCAGCTGGATGAATACAGCTTCGGCGGCCTGATGCAGTCGCGCCTCAAGGGCCATCGGGTCAGCGCCAAACAGCTGGCGCTGGGGCTTAACAGCATGCCCGCCGACTTCATCAACGCCTACGTGCTGGGCAGTGTCGGCACCACAGGCGCCATCACCGGCGCCTGTGCCAGCTTCCTGTACAACCTGCAGAAAGGCATCGAGATGATCAGCAGCGGCCAGGCCCGCGTGGTGCTGGTCGGCAGCAGCGAAGCCCCGATTACCCAGGAATGCATTGAGGGCTACGGCGCCATGAGCGCACTGGCTACCGAAGAAGGCCTGCGCAATATCGAAGGCCGCGACGATGTGGACTTCC
>JASJKW010000266.1:0-3270 GCA_037621305.1 Pseudomonas sp. | reverse complement strand
ACGCCCAGTCGCCGAACGGGCCACGCAGGTTGTCATCCAGTTCTCGCTGCGTGTGAGCCATCGACTCGTTCAGGGCTTTGAGCGAGGCGCGGGTAGCCTCGATGCCACTGGTGTCCATCGTCATGTCCGCGCTGGTGATATCGCGGATGGAGTCGAAGGCTGCCAGCGTCTGCTTGCTCATTGCTGCCAGAGGTTCACGGGCGGCGGTCATGACGGAGTCGAAGTAGCCGCCCCATGCGTTCATCTCGGCAGAGCGCGTGGCAGCGGCTTGCGATGCTGCGGCGTCGGCTGCCTGGTCGGCGGCCTTCTTGTCGTTGATCGCCTTGGTAACCTGATCAATGCTGCCGGCCAGGCCCCTCTCCGACTTACTCTGATCGTCGGTCGTCTTCTTGATCTCAGCCTTCTGCTTTTCCAACGCGACCAGCACCTGACGATATTCGTCCGCAGTCAGCTTGCCTTCGCCGTACATCTTGCGAGTGGCGGCGGCAAGCTTGCTGATATCGACGTCTGTCTCGGCGCCCTTGATAGCGTCCTGCAGATCAACAAACCCCTCCAGGCTCTTGACCACTGCGTCAATGCCGCGGGCGGTGCTGGTGGATGCTGTACCAAGGCTGCGGATCTTCTCGTTGGTGAGGCTCAGCCCATTGTTGTATTCCTCCTGGCTGATACTGCCTTCACGGTAGGCATCGCGCAGGGCCTTCTTCAGCCCTTCCAGCTGATCGACAGCACGGGCCGAATCAATCAGGTTCACGGCTTGCGCCATGCTCTGTATGGCTTCGGTACCGGCAATAGCCGCCTCGATGGCTGCATCCTTGGCGCGCTGCTGGTTGGCGACCAGGTTATCGGCAAGGGCTTGGTTGAGCATCTGCTGTTGGTCGGCAGCAGACTTGGTTGCCGCGAGGCGCTCGGCCTGGGCTTTTTTCTCTGCGTCGACTGAATGCTTGGCGGTAGTATCCCAGGCGTTGCGGATGTCCTGGCCGTCTTGTTCAATCTGCGCGACAAAGCCCTCGCGCATGCCGAACAGCATATTGCGGGCACTCTGCACCCCAGCGCGCAGCTTGTCGCCACCCAGCATGTCTGGAATGGCGGTGGCAACCGCTCCGATTACCTGCATTACTCCATCAGCGACCCGGGTGGCCGTGTAGCCGATGCTTGAGATGCCTGATGTAACGCCGTTGAAAAGACTGCGGAAAGGGGCAAAGAACAGTTGCACCCGCGTTGCGGCGTCGTCGATAGCGGTACCGAAGTTGTTGAAAAACTCGGTGGTATCCTTGGCTAGCGTTTTTATGTCGACCTGGACCAGCTCGGCAGCAAAGCCTTTGACCCACTCCGCGCCCTGAACAAATGCGGCGCTGAGGGATGTCGCCAGTTCGTCAAGACGCCCATCGCGATCCCACTCATCGATGGTGTCGGCAACATCCTGTAGCTGGTCCTTGACGTAATCCAGCGCGCCGCTGTCGGCGATGCGATTGTAGAAGTCCGCAAATATGTTCTGGAGGCGGTTGACCTTGCCGGTCATGGCATCCAAGCCTTCGCTGGCAGCGCCATCGGCTGTCCTGCCAATCTCATCGATCAACAGCTTGACCGCATCACGCCCGAGCTCGCCCTTTTTGGCCATGTCCTGCAGCTGAGCAGTGGTCTTGCCCATGGCCTTTTCCAACAACGGCCAGACCACCACGCCGCGCTCGGTAAGCTGCAGCACTTCTTCCTGCTGGATTTTCTCTTTGGCCCACATCTGGCCGAGCGCTGCAGTGATGCCCTGCAGCCGCTCCATACCGCCGCCCAGCTGCACCGATTTGTCGGTGATCGCTTGGAGGCTGCCGTCCATAGGGTCGAGGCCGTAGGCCTTGAGCAGCGCAAATGCTTCGGTCACCTCGGGTATTAGCTGGCCAGTGTCCTTGGCAAACTTGGCAATCCAGGCGGTAGCTTTCTCGCCCTCCTCCAGGCTGCCCATCAGCCCGGTGACGCGCATCTGCATCTGCTCGAACTCGCTGCCAGTATCCAACATCGAGTAGATGCCGTCCCGCACCAGATTCAGGCCTTTCTGCACCAGACCGAAAGCAGCATTGAGCGATACATAGGCCGCAGCGACGGCCAGCACCTGCTTACCGGCACTGGTCATCGCTGACCGGGCAGCGTCGACGCGGGAAGTGTGCTCAGCCGTGGCACGAGAAGCTGCACGCTGCTGCCGCTCCATGTCGCGGAGATGCTTGGTATTGTCAGTGACCGCGCGCTTCGCCTTGTCGACCTCGGTAGCAAGCCGGCTCTCTTCGTCGGCCAGGTTGTTGGTATCAATCCCGGCGGCCTGCGCCGCGTCCTCGGCCTTCTTGGTTTCAGCGGTCAGCTTGTCCAGCTGCCGGCCAGCACGGGCCGCTTCGCGTTCGGTTTCGCGCAGGGAGACGGCAAGGCCCTTGCTGCCTGGGTTCTTTTCCAGCTCTTCGCGCAGTTCAGCGGCACGCTTCTCGGTACGTTCCAGCGTGGTGCGGATGCGCTCAGCTGCCTCGCCAGTGGTTCGGAAGTTGACCACCAGACCTTGGGCGCCCTTGGCCTTGTCGAGCTCCTCGGTCAGCTCTTTGCCTGCGTTGCGTACCTTGTCCAGCGCCTCGGCAGATTTCTTGGCCTCCGGCGATAGCTCGTCTTTGCCTCGCAGCACGAACTGAATCAGGCGGTCTTTGATGGCCATGGGTAAACTCCGGACAATAAAAAACCCGCCGGGTGGCGGGTTCAAGTAAACGGTTTTGGTCAGTCTCGGTGCGTATACCAACCGGTAACGCAGCCGTGCTGCCCGAAGGTCACCACCTGGTCACCGGATGGGTTCCAGTACTCCCACTCGTCGTCGCCTGGGTAGGCGCTGCGGACTTTGGTGGGGGTGCCCCAAGTGCGCTCTACATCCTTGGCGGTCATGCCAACCATGATCGTTTTCTGGATCACGGCTTTGCGAACTTCGCTGCTGCTGTAGTTTCGGCATTCAGCACTGGCAGTGGCCGGCAACAATGCGGTGCCAAGCAGTGCGATGATGATCAATGAAATACGCATGGTTTCCCTCCATGAGGCTCTGAGGGAAACCATACCCCAGCTTATGGCATCAAGCCACTTTGGTTACCAACTGCATCTCGCAGAACTTGGAGATGTCGGTGGCGATGATGGTGTCGTCGGCCAGCAACTCCGCCGGACCTTCCAGTTTCAGGTATTCCTGACCCAGCACCGACATCTGGCTCAACATCCCGAACTTGACCCGACGCGGGCGCAGGCTGAACGGCTCGCCGGATT
>JASJKW010000265.1:0-3375 GCA_037621305.1 Pseudomonas sp. | reverse complement strand
TGACGAGATTCGGCACGCGTGGAACCAAAACCCATACGGTATACAACGTTATCCAGACGACGCTCGAGCAGTTGCAGCAGGTTCTCGCCGGTAGCACCCTTCAGACGGGCAGCTTCCTTGTAGTAGTTGCTGAACTGACGTTCGAGAACGCCATAGATACGACGAACTTTTTGCTTCTCGCGCAGCTGAGTGCCGTACTCGGAGAGACGACCACGACGCTGACCATGCACGCCTGGAGGACTCTCCAGCTTGCACTTGGAATCTAGAGCGCGAACACCGCTCTTGAGGAACAGATCAGTGCCTTCGCGACGAGACAGCTTACACTTGGGACCAATATATCTAGCCATTTTACCGTCTCCTGATTACACGCGGCGCTTCTTGGGCGGGCGACAACCGTTATGTGGGATGGGGGTGACATCGTTGATGCCGCTGATCTTGTAACCACAAGAGTTCAGCGCACGCACTGCAGATTCACGACCCGGGCCAGGGCCCTTCACATTAACGTCGAGGTTTTTGAGGCCGTATTCCAGAGCCGCCTGACCAGCACGCTCAGCAGCCACCTGGGCAGCAAAGGGTGTGCTTTTACGCGAACCACGGAAACCGGAACCACCGGAAGTCGCCCAGCTCAGAGCATTGCCCTGACGGTCGGTGATGGTGATGATGGTGTTGTTAAAAGACGCATGGATGTGGGCGATCCCATCAACCACTGTCTTTTTTACTTTTTTACGAACACGAGCAGCAGGCTTAGCCATATCTGTATATTCCTTCGCGATTACTTACGGATCGGCTTGCGCGGACCCTTGCGGGTACGAGCGTTGGTCTTGGTACGCTGGCCGCGGACCGGAAGACCACGACGATGACGCAGACCGCGATAGCAGCCAAGATCCATAAGACGCTTGACGTTCATGTTGATCGCACGGCGCAGGTCACCTTCGGTGTTACTTTTGGCAACCTCGTTACGCAGCAGATCAATCTGCTCCTCGCTTAGATCCTTGATTTTTACACTGGGCTCAATGCCAGTGGCAGCACAGATCTGTTGTGCCTTGGTTTGACCGATACCAAAGATATAGGTCAGAGAGATAACAGCATGCTTGTTATCCGGGATGTTGACGCCTGCAATACGGGCCATCCAAATTACTCCGTCTGACAGCTACCTGACTCAACCCAAACGTAACTAGGTTGCGTGAAAAAGGGTGCAGTAGGGTAGCGCTAACATAAAAAAAAATCAACCACCCGGCCAATTAACTGGCCGGGCGGCGGTTATCCTGAGACGTAGTCTTCAATCAGAGCGGGTTGAATAATCAACCTTGGCGCTGTTTGTGACGAGGCTCAGCACTGCAAATTACCCGTACGCTACCATTGCGACGGATGATTTTGCAGTTACGGCAAAGCTTCTTGACTGATGCTGCAACTTTCATAACGTTCTCCAGAATCCTGAAATATCAGCGCAGCATGCCGCTGCCGTAGCCTTTCAGGTTCGATTTCTTCAAAAGAGACTCATACTGCTGAGAAACGAGGTGCGATTGTACTTGGGACATGAAGTCCATAACAACCACAACAACGATTAACAGTGAAGTCCCGCCCAGATAGAACGGCACGTTGGCCGATACCACCAGGAATTGCGGCAACAGACAGACCGCAGTCATGTACAGGGCACCGAACATGGTCAGACGAGTCAGCACGCCATCGATATAGCGGGCAGACTGCTCACCCGGGCGGATACCCGGAATGAAAGCGCCTGACTTCTTCAGGTTATCAGCCACGTCCTTGGGGTTGAACATCAGCGCTGTATAGAAGAAGCAGAAGAATATGATCCCTGCACTGAACAGAATGATGTTCAACGGCTGACCTGGGGCGATAGCCTGGGACAGGCTCTGCAGCCAACCCATGCCTTCACCCTGACCGAACCAGGTTCCCAATGAAGCCGGGAACAACAGGATGCTGCTGGCGAAAATCGCCGGAATCACACCGGCCATGTTCACCTTCAACGGCAAGTGACTGGTCTGGGCAGCGAACACCTTGCGACCCTGTTGCCGCTTGGCGTAGTTCACGGTAATCCGCCGCTGACCGCGTTCGACAAAGATCACGAACGCAATCATCGCCAGTGCCAGCAAGGCAATTGCAATCAGCGCGAAGATGTTGATATCACCCTGACGAGCTGCCTCGAAGGACTGCCCTATCGCGCCAGGCAGGCCGGCAACGATACCGGCGAAGATCAGCATGGATATACCGTTGCCGATCCCCCGCTCGGTGATCTGCTCACCCAGCCACATCATGAACATGGCACCGGCCACGAAAGTAGTGACTGCTATGAAATAGAAGCCAAAATCGTTGGCAAAAGCCACACCCTGACTGGCCAGACCAACCGACATCCCCACGGCCTGGACCAACGCCAGAACCAGTGTGAGATAGCGAGTGTACTGGCTGATCTTGCGGCGACCGGACTCGCCTTCCTTCTTCAACTGTTCCAGTGTGGGACTCACCGCCGTCATCAGCTGCATGATAATCGATGCAGAGATATACGGCATGATCCCCAGAGCGAAGATACTCATCCGCTCCAGAGCGCCACCAGAGAACATGTTGAACAGGCTAAGAATGGTCCCCTCATTCTGTCTGAACATATCAGCCAGGCGATCAGGGTTGATACCGGGTACCGGTATATGCGCGCCGATTCGGTAAACGATGATTGCCAGGAACAGGAAGCGCAAGCGCCCCCACAGTTCCGTCAGGCCGCCTTGATTCATTCCAGAGAGAGCGCCTTGCTTAGCCATGTAGTCCTTATTCCTCGATCTTACCGCCAGCTGCTTCGATCGCTGCACGAGCGCCTTTGGTCGCCTTCAGCCCTTTGATAGTAACCGCTTTGGTTATATCGCCGGACAGAACAACCTTGGCCCGCACAAACTTTTCGCCAATGATGTTGGCATCTTTCAAAGCTTGCAGGTCGATGACATCAACATCCAGCTTGTTCAGCTCGCTGGTGCGGATCTCGGTGGTAACCATACCAATTCTGGAAACAAAGCCGAACTTCGGCAGACGACGGTGCAACGGCTGTTGACCACCCTCAAAACCGGGAGCGACCTTACCGCCAGAGCGGGAAGTCAAACCTTTGTGGCCGCGGCCGGCAGTCTTGCCCAGGCCGCTACCGATACCACGACCGACGAGCAGCTTGGCTGGGCGTGAACCGGGCGCGGTACTCAGATCATTCAGTTTCATGTCTTAACCCTCAACCCTGACCATGTAGGAGACACTGTTGATCATCCCACGGATAGCCGGAGTATCTTCGACTTCGACGGTATGACCGATGCGACGCAGACCAAGACCCTTTACGGAGGCCTTGTGGCTCGGCAGACGCCCGATCACGCTCTTGAACAGGGT
>JASJKW010000264.1:0-13797 GCA_037621305.1 Pseudomonas sp. | reverse complement strand
TACCTGTTTAGGTTAGGGTCTGTTGACGTTTCATCACGACCGCGCCGGAGCCTGTTTTTGGGCGGAGCAAGGCGCGAGAAGAGACATTTGGTTATTCCAAATGAACGCCGAGCAACGCAGCGCCGCCCAAAAACAGGCCCGTCCCTGCGGGTTGCGCGTCAAATATTGCCATACTGCGTTGCAGGACTTGCCAAGGGAATAACCATTGGCTGCATCCTGCGCCTTGCCTGGCAATATTTAACGCAGCAACGCGGCTCGCGATGAAACGTTAACAGACCCTAGGCAGGAGGTTTAGAATGGCTGTTTTTGGCCGGAGCAGTGCATTGTATCTGAACGAGTTTCTATTGGTGGCGATGGTCCACCTGCTGGCCGTGGCCAGCCCCGGCCCGGACTTTGCCGTGGTGATCCGCAACAGCGTCAGCGCCGGGCGACAGACCGGGCTGATCACCGCGCTGGGCATCGGCGTGGGCATCTTTCTGCATGTGGCTTATTCGCTGCTGGGCATCGGTATCATTGTGTCCCAGTCGGTATGGCTGTTCAACATGCTGAAACTGCTGGCGGGCGCCTATCTGCTGTATCTTGGCATCAAAGCCCTGCGTACCCGGCCTCAGCCTGTTGTTGATGGCGAGGCCGCTGCCGCACCGATCAACATGCCACCGACCAAGGCCTTCATCAACGGCTTTGTCACCAATGGGCTGAACCCCAAGGCAACGTTGTTCTTTCTGTCCGTGTTCACTCTGATCATCAGCCCGCAGACCCCCACGCTGATTCAGGCGGGTTATGGTCTTTACCTGGCGATAGCCACCACCTTGTGGTTCTGTCTGGTGGCCTTGTTGTTCAGCCAGTCGGGGGTACGCCGCGCCTTTACCCGCATGGGCCACTGGTTCGATCGTCTGATGGGCGTCGTGCTGATAGGCCTGGGCCTGCATCTGGCATTGGCGGAATGGTTCAGGCGCGCCTGATCCATTCCACTGGGCGATGCATCAAGCGTTGACCGGCTCGTTGCGCGCCCAATCGGCCAGGGTATCCATCCATTGCGGGTGATCATTCAGACAGGGCACCAATACCAGCTCTTCGCCACCGGCATTCAGAAACTGCTCACGCGCCCGGTCACCGATCTCTTCCAGGGTTTCGATGCAATCGGCAGTGAAGGCCGGGCATATCACCAGCAAGCGTTTGACGCCACGGGCGGCCAGCTCATCCAGCATCGCTTCGGTATAGGGCTCAATCCATTTGTCACGTCCCAGACGCGACTGAAAAGCCATGGTCCACTGCTCAGGTTGCAAACCGATCCGCTCGGCAAACGCCCGACTGACGCCACGGCATTGCGCGCGGTAACAGGTGGTATGGGCCGGTGACGGACGCTCGCAGCAATCGGCCGTCGCCAGGCAATGGTTGCCGGTGGGATCGGCCTTGCGCAGATGACGCTCAGGCAAGCCGTGATAGCTGAATAGCAGATGATCAAAGCCGTGCTGCAGATGCGGCTGCGCACTGGCAACCAGCGCATCCAGGTAATCCGTACGATCATGGAATGCCGACAGCACCGTCAAGCGGACGTTCAGGCCATGCTTGGCGATCACCCGCTGCGCTTCGCGGACGGAGGTGGTGATGGTGCTGTCAGCGAACTGGGGATATTGGTGCATCAGTAGAATCTCGCCCACTCCCTGCTCCGCGAGTGCCAGGATGCCCTGCTCTACGGTAGGCTCCCCATAACGCATGGCCAGTTCCACCGGCATATCCAGGCGTGCGCGCAGTTGATCACGCACCCGACGGCTGATGACCACCAGTGGAGAGCCCTCCTGCCACCAGATCGATGCGTAAGCAGCAGCGGACTGACGCGGTCGACGCAGCAGGATCAGGCTGACCAGCAGCCGGCGCGCCGGCCAGGGCAGATCGACGACGCAGGGATCCATCAAAAACTGATTGAGGTAACGTCGCACATCGGCCACCTCGGTGCTGGCGGGCGAACCCAGATTCAGTAGCAGGACCCCTCGGTCGGACATCAGGCTTTCCCCTTGTGGCATCATCGTCGGCAGGTGTACGAAAACCCGAATTGTACCCTGCTCCCAAGGGTTTTGCCGCTACCACCATGGCTATCGTCTTCATTGGCAACCCTGATCAGCAGCGCCCCTTGCAGCCAACTGACGATTCGGCGAGGATCGCCCGACACAATCACTGTCCGATGGAGAATATTCACCCCATGACTGGTAAAACTCTGGCCAATGCCCTGCTGTTTATCGTCGGCTGGCTGGCCTGCGTGCTGGCGGGCCGCTCCTTCTGGCTGTTGATCCCCGGTGCGGCCCTGTTGATACATTTCTGCTACATCAGCAGCTGGGCAGCCGAAGGAAAACTGGTGGTCAGCTGCATGCTGGTCGGAACGGTACTGGATTCGCTCATGTTGCAGATGGGTTGGCTGCAGGTAGGCGGCCATGAGGTACTGGCACCCCTGTGGATGATGCTCGGCTGGGCCTTACTGGGCACCACTCTCAATCATGCGTTGCACTGGAGCGCCCGCCCCTGGTGGCGTGCCAGCCTGCTGGGCGCCATTATTGGCCCCTTGCTCCATGTTGCTGTCATGCAACGGGAAGATGTGTCATTCACTGTAGAGCTATTGCCGGGCCTGCTGATTGTCGCGCTGGCCTGGGCGATAACGCTGCCACTCTTGCACGGCTTTGCTCAGCTGTACCGAGAGCAACATGCTCCGGTTCGGCGAAGAAGTTGAAGAAGAACAGAGAGCGATGAAGCTGGAAGAGGGGGCATCCATGCCCGCCGTGGGTCAGAAGCCCAGACGATAATACAGCGCTGCCATATCGATGCCGTCGTTCGGCTGCTTGAGACCGGCGTTGGAGTAATGGTAATAGCGCACGCCGACTTCCGAGCCGCCGGCAAACATCAGGCCTGCCCCGAGGCGATCCTCGAACTGGAATTTGCTGCCTATATCCTGATCGCCGAGGTCGGTCTCGGTGAAGTAGGACGCCCCAATACCGCCTTCCAGGAAAGGCGTCACGCCGCCTTCACTGGCGCCGAAGCTCAGTCGAAACATGGGCGTGAGCGTCAGGCTGGTCGCATCCAGGCTGCTCCAGCGGGTCACGCCGGCATCCAAGTAACCATCCAGCTGCACGCCACCCGACTGACTTTGCCACAAGGTGCGGCCAAATTCGAACTGCGCCCCGATCCGATAGGTTGTGGTATTTTCCGATGACTCACCGATCTGCAGAGTAAGACCGTCCAACGCATGGGCGGTAGGAATGGTGCACAGCGCAGATAGGGCACAGGATAATGCCAAGGCCGTTTTTTTCATCTCGTTTTTCCTTGCTATGGTTGATCTTAGCGTAGTCGATTCAATTAAACCGACAATGCCTGTACCGTTGCGCTCCCTTCCCACAGCAGCGGCAGCACCTGCTCCAGGGTAGTGACATCACCGCTACTCCAAAGCCGTGCGGGGGCTGCCGGGCCATGGGCAAGCGCATCATGCTCGGTCAATTTCGCGCGCAACTGGCGCGCCACGGCCGCGCCGGTATCCACCAGATGGATATCCTCAGGCAGCAGTTGCTGCAGCGCCGGACGCAGAAAAGGGTAATGCGTACAACCGAGGATCAGCGTATCGCAGCCGGCTTCCAGCAGCGGTTGAGTATAGCGGGTAAGCAGAGCGGTGACCTGCGGTCCGCTCAACTCCCCGCGCTCGACACACTCGACCAGCCCCGGACAGGGCTGGGTCACCACGGTCACCGAACCGGCAAAGCGGTCCAGCAGGGCTGCGAAGCGCGCGCTACGCAGCGTACCCGTGGTGGCCAGCACGCCAACCACGCCACTGCGGGTGGCCAGCGTCGCTGGTTTGACCGCCGGCTCCATACCTATGATCGGCACCGTATAACGGGTACGCAGGTCCGCCACGGCCGCTGCGGTCGCAGTATTGCACGCCAGCACCAGCGCCTTGGCTCCGCGCGCCAGCAGAAAATCGGCGATAGCGCGGCTGCGCTGGCAGATGACATCGGGTGGTTTTTCGCCATAGGGCACGAAGCCACTGTCGGCCACATACAACAGGGATTCCGCGGGTAGCTGCTGACGGATTTCGCGCAGCACCGACAGCCCCCCGACGCCCGAATCGAAGACACCTATGGGCGCGTCATTCATTGCCAGCCCCAACACCGCAGCAGGCGCAGCCCGGATCGCGCTTTATCCGCAATTCACGAAAGCCGGTGCGCAGTGCATCGATCAATAGCAGACGCCCCACCAGCGGCTCGCCAAACCCGGCCAGCAACTCGAGGGCCTCCAGTGCCTGATGACTGCCCACCATGCCCACCACCGGTCCGAGCACGCCAGCCTCGCTGCAGCTGGGCGCCACATCATCACCATCGCCGTACAGGCATTGGTAGCAGGGGCTATCGTCGCGCCGAAAATCAAACACACTGACCTGTCCCTGCAGACCGATGGCTGCCCCTGATACCAGCGGTCGGCGCAGGGTAACGCATGCCTGGTTGATCGCCTGACGCGCCGTGAAATTATCCGTGCAGTCGAGCACCAGATCCACCTTGGCCACCGCCTGCAACAGCTGCTCTCCGGCCAGTCGCTGATCCAGCTGTTGCAATCGGATATCAGGGTTGAGTGCGCCGAGCCGGTCACGGGCAGATGCGGTCTTGGGCCGATCAAGATCGGCGCTGCCGTGGATGATCTGGCGTTGCAGGTTGGTCAGGTCCACATGATCATCATCGGCCAGATACAGCGTGCCAACACCAGCGCCGGCCAGGTACAGCGCAGCTGGTCCACCCAGCCCGCCCATACCGACGATCAGCACCCGACTGTCGAGCAGGCGCTGCTGTCCATCGACATCGACCTGTGGCAGCAGAATCTGCCGGCTGTAGCGCAGCAGTTGCTGATCATCCATGCCACTGCCCACCACTGATGCGCTGATGTCCGCCGAGATCCAGCCAGGATTGCACCGCCTGAAACCCTCGCTGCTCAAGCAACTGACGCACCTGCTCAGCCTGCTGCCAACCATGCTCCAGCAACAACCAGCCAGAGCTCTGCAGATGGCGCGGTGCGGTATCAACGATATGGCGGATGTCATCCAGCCCATCCATGCCGCTGACCAGTGCGCTGGCTGGCTCGAAGCGCACATCGCCCTGTGCCAGATGTGGATCATCCGCCGCGATATAAGGGGGAGTGGAGACGATCAGGTCATATGTACTATCACCCAGCGCGGCGAACCAGTCGCTCTGCAGGAACGCGGCATTGGTCAACTGCAATCGAATACGGTTCTGCTCAGCCAGCACCACGGCACCTGGCATGCGGTCACAACCGGTCAACTGCCACTGGCGGCGCTCGCTGGCCAGGGCCAGCGCAATAGCGCCGGTACCTGTACCCAGGTCCAGCACCCGCGCCGGTTGCTGTGGACCCAATTCCAACGCGACCTCTACCAGCCGCTCGGTATCCGGACGGGGTATCAGCGTGTCCGGGCCGACCTGGAGATCCAGTGTCCAGAACCCCTGGGCGCCGAGCAGATAGGCTACCGGCTCGCCATTACGGCGGCGCGCCAGCAGTGCCAGAAACTGGTCAATATCGGTGTCCGATAGCTCTCTGTCCGGCCAGGTGAACAGATAACTGCGGGATTTCTGCAGCACATGGGCCAGCAGCAGCTCGGCATCCAGCGTTGGCGTATCCGAACCGGGTAGATCAACCTGCGCCAGCAGTGCTGCAATGCGCCGGGTCATGCCTGGTCCAGGGCAGCCAGCTGGTCGGCCTGATATTCACGCCGCAGCGGCTCGATGACACCATCGAGTTCGCCTTCGATTACCTGATCCAGACTGTAGAGCGTGAGATTGATCCGGTGGTCGGTCACCCGGCCCTGGGGAAAGTTGTAGGTGCGGATGCGTTCGGAACGATCACCCGACCCCACCAGCGAACGCCGGGTGTCGGAGATTTCCTTTTCGTGCGCCTCGCGCTGCCGATTCGCCAGCCTCGCCTGCAGCAGTGCCATGGCCCTGGCGCGGTTTTTGTGTTGCGAGCGCTCCTCCTGACACTCCACCACGATGCCGGTGGGCAGGTGGGTCAGGCGAATGGCCGAGTCGGTCTTGTTGACGTGCTGACCGCCCGCCCCGGAGGAACGGTAGGTATCCACTCGCAGGTCCGCCGTATTGATCTCCACCACGGCCTGCTCATCGGGCTCGGGCATCACCGCCACGGTACAGGCCGACGTGTGAATACGCCCCTGGGATTCAGTCTCGGGCACCCGCTGCACGCGATGCGCACCCGATTCGAATTTCAGCTTGGCGTAAACGCTCTGACCTTCAACCCGGGCAATGACTTCACGATACCCGCCGTGTTCACCGCCGTTTTCCGAGAGAATCTCGATCCGCCAACCCTGACGCTCGGCATAACGCGAGTACATGCGAAACAGGTTGCCGGCAAAGATTGCCGCTTCATCGCCACCGGTGCCGGCGCGAATTTCCAGAAACACGTTGCGCTCATCATTGGGATCCTTGGGCAGCAACAGCAAATTCAGCTCTGCCTCCAGCTCGACCAGCGCGCTGCTGCAGGCTTCGGCATCATCCTCGGCCATGGCCCGGATATCCGGGTCAGCGTCTTTCAGCAGACTGCGCGCCTCGTCCAGATCTGCAGTGACCTTCAGCCATTGGCCGTAACATTGAACGGTCGGCTCCAGCTCGGCATATTCGCGCGAATACGCTCGAAACCGATTCTGGTCCTGGATGACTTCCGCATCGCTGAGCAAGGCAGACAGCTCTTCGAAGCGTTCGCGCAACATATCCAGGCGATTCAATAATGACGCTTTCATGATTTGCCCTGTGCAGTGTTCTGTTCATCGTCCAGAGCGAACAGCTCCATGGCCAGCGACAGCGATTCGCTGCGGCCGTCGGCGCTCATGCGCTTGAGTTGGACGCTGGGCTCGTGCAGCAGCTTATTGGTCAGCGCCCGGGCCATTTCCGCCATGACGGCAGCGGGATCACCGCCGCGCTCCAGACGTGCCAGCGCTTTATCCAGCTCCTGATCACGTTGTTGCTCGGCGCGTTGCCGATAGCGTTTGAGCACATTCACGGCGGCGCGGGAGCGCAGGCGCTGCATGAACTCATCGGTGCCAAGTTCGATCAGCTTCTCCGCTGCGGCGGCGGCATCCTGCCGGGAGCGCATATTCTCCTGAATCACTTCCTGCAGATCATCAACGCTGTACAGATACACATCGGCCAGGTCACCCACCTCCGGCTCGATGTCACGCGGCACGGCGATGTCGACCATGAACATGGGCTTGTGCCGACGCTGTTTGAGCGCACGCTCCACGGCGCCTTTGCCCAGAATCGGCAGAGGGCTGGCAGTGGAAGCGATGATGATTTCGCACTCGGCCAGCACATCGGGAATCTGGTTGAGGGTGATTGCCCTGCCGCCCAGCGGCGCACTCACAGCCTCGGCCCGCTCCAGCGTACGGTTGGCAATGATCAGCGTGCTGACGCCCTGCTCGTTGAGGTGCCGGGCGACCAGCTCAATGGTCTCACCGGCGCCGATCAGCAACGCCGTGCTGCGGCTCAGGTCGGAAAAGATCTGCCGCGCCAGACTGACTGCAGCAAAGGCGACAGACACCGGGTTGGCACCGATCGCCGTGTCAGTACGTACCTGTTTAGCAGTATTGAAGGTGCTCTGAAACAGCCGATCCAGAGACGGGCCCAAGGTCCCGGCGGTACGCGCATACTGCCAGGCATCCTTCATCTGCCCGAGAATCTGCGGCTCACCCAATACCATTGAATCCAGCCCGGCCGCGACCCGCATCATGTGCTTTACCGCACCGGCGTCCTTGTGCACATAGCTGCTACCGGCGATCGAGTCCGGCTCCAGGCCGTGATAGCGCGCCACCCAGGCAGCCAGAACCGCTGCATCAGGGTGATCCTGAGTGCAGTAGATTTCCGTGCGATTGCAGGTGGAAAGAATGGCAACTTCCTGGGACAACGTCTCATCACGTAGCTGCTGCAGCGCGTCGGCCAGCTGGTCCGGTGCGAAAGCAACCCGCTCGCGCACGTCGACTGTCGCCGTCTTGTGATTGATCCCGAATGCGAGAAAGCCCATGGCGCCTCAATATATGCCCGAAAGTACGGCGTAAAAACAGCTAATTGTCCTATTTAAAACGATGCCAATCAATTCCTTCCATGGAAAGCCGCATAAAACTGCCTTATAACCGGCTTTTGCAGCGTCATAACAACCCGTTAGCACTTGCACGCTATGGGTTTGCAACTCATCCTGTATTATCAGCTGCCGGCCTCACCTGGCAGAGTCGCGTAGCAAAGAGAGTATCCATGACAGCACGATTTCATCCTGCGCTTCTGGCCCTGGCAGTCAGCCTGCTGATCACCGGCTGCGCGACCCACACCCCCCAGTCGTCGCCCGCGCCAGCACCTGTGGTTCCAGCCGTTGTCGCACCAACCGACGAGCCGACGGCGTATGGGCAGTTCCAGCCAGATACCCTGTACGCCCTGCTGACCGCCGAAATTGCCGGCCAGCGTAACCGCTTCGATATTGCTCTGCGCAATTATCTCGAGCAGGCCGTGCATACCCGCGATGCCGGCATCATCGAACGCGCCATGGAAATCTCTGAGTTTCTGGGTGCCCATCAGCAGGCCATGGACATGGCCCTGCTGTGGACCGAAGTGCAACCGGATAACCCCGAAGCCCTGCGCGCAGCAGCACTGCAACTGGCCCGCGCCGGCCAGCACGATGACGCCATGAACATGATGGAACAGGTGTTATTGCTGCAGGACGATACCCATTTCGACCTGCTGGCGCTCACCGCCCTGCAAGCCGACAGTGCCACCCGCGCCAACATGCTGGAAAACCTGCAGAACCTGCTGCAACGCCATCCCGGCAATGCGCAACTGAGCTTCGCTGCCGCCCTGCTGCTGCAGGAAGAGCAGCGCAGTGAAGAAGCGCTTGCCGTGCTGGATGAGCATACCCGCGACAACCGCTCTGCCGCCTCCATCATGCTGCAGAGCCGCCTGCATGCAGAGCTGGGCGAACCCGACCAGGCCATCGACGTGCTGCAGACCGGCGTGCGCGACTTCCCGAATGACAACCGCATGCGGCTGTTGCTGGCCAGGATGCTGGTCAACAGCGGCGATCATCAGGCGGCAATCACGCACTTCCGCGAACTGGCCCGGCAAAACCCGGACGATGACGAAGTACGGCTGGCGCTGGCTCTGCTGGAACTGGAAGGTGGCAACACCACTGCGGCAATTGGTGAATTGCAGGAACTGCTGGAAATCGATCCCACCCACGGCGCGGCAGCTTATCATCTTGGCGCGGCTCACGAGCAGGCTGAACACTGGGATGCAGCCATCAGCACCTGGCAGAGCATCGGCGCCGGCGAGGAATACCTGCCATCGCGCCTGCGCATCATCCGCCTGCTGGTGGAGCGCCAGCGCACTGCCGAACTCACCGAGATCATGCACAGTGAACGCACTCTCCACCCGCAACTGGCCCCGGAGCTGTACCTGCTGGAAATCGAGGCACTGATCAACGTCGACCCGCAGCTGGCCATGCAACGCGCCAACCAGGCGCTGGCGCAATTGCAATACGACAACCGGCTGCTCTACACCCGAGCCATGCTTGCCGATCGCCTCGGTGATCCGGCCGGCCTGGAGACCGACCTGCGTCTGATCATCCAGCGCGAGCCGGAGAACGCCATGGCGCTGAATGCCCTGGGCTACACGCTGGCCGACCGCAATGAACAGCTCGACGAAGCACTGCAACTGATCGAGAAGGCCCATGACCTGATGCCCGAGGATCCAGCCATCATGGACAGCCTCG
The DNA here is from genome assembly GCA_037621305.1 of Pseudomonas sp. Lineage (GTDB taxonomy): Bacteria > Pseudomonadota > Gammaproteobacteria > Pseudomonadales > Pseudomonadaceae > Halopseudomonas. The sequence continues at coordinate 3,993 of JASJKW010000264.1, read as the reverse complement.
GCTGGGTGCATTATCGCCTCGGCAATCTGGACCGCGCCGAACAGCTATTACGTGAGGCCTTTGCGGCCTTTCCTGACGCGGAAGTCGGTGCCCATCTCGGCGAAGTACTCTGGCAACGGGGCAAGCATCGCGAGGCACGCAGCATCTGGGAGCAGGCGGCAGACGAGGCCGAGGATACATCCATGATCGACGCCACCCGCAAACGACTTGAGGCAGATTGAACATGTTGTCGCTCCGCACCCTGGGCCTGCTGACCCTCACCCTGATACTGACCGCATGCAGCAACCTGCATCAACGCGAAACGCTGGAGTTCGGCGGCGACCCCGCCGCCTGGCAGGCACATCGCAGCGCCGTTGCGCCGATAATGCACTGGACGCTGCAGGGCAAGCTCGGAGTGCGGGCACCCACTGAATCCGGCAGCGGCACCCTGTTCTGGCTGCAACAGCAGGATCAGTACGATATCCGTCTGTCCGGCCCACTCGGTCGTGGCGCCACCCGTATTCAGGGCAGCGACGCTGGCGTGACACTGGAAATAGCCGGCCAACCGCCGGCAACAGCCGATTCGGCGGAAGCCCTGCTGGAACGGCAGATCGGCTGGCGCCTGCCGGTCGAGCACCTGTTGTGGTGGGTGCGCGGTCTGCCTGCACCGGATAGCCCGAGCCGCCTGCAGCTCAATCCAGACAGCCAGTTGGCGCGCCTCGCCCAGGCAGGCTGGATAGTGGAATACAGCCGCTATCAGCAGGTTGACGGTGTGCAACTGCCCCAACGCCTGCAATTGTCCGGACACGATATGTTGCTGACACTGGTCATCACCCGCTGGGAGCCCGGTACCGCCGAATGACAACCACGACCCTGAGCCTGCCCGCCCCGGCCAAGCTGAATCTGTTTCTGCACATCAACGGCCGCCGCCCCGACGGTTACCACCTGCTGCAGACCCTGTTCCAGTTTCTCGATCATGGCGACACCCTGCATTTCACTCCACGCAGCGATGGTGAACTCCACCTGCTTTCTGACCTGCCAGGCGTGGCTGCCGAAGACAATCTGATCATGCGCGCCGCACGGCTGCTGCAACAGGTCAGCGGCACCCTGCAGGGCGCAGATATACGCCTGGACAAGCATTTGCCCATGGGCGGTGGCATCGGCGGCGGCAGTTCGGATGCCGCCACCACCCTGATCGGCCTGAACCACCTCTGGCAAACCGGACTGACACTGGAGCAGCTGGCCGAACTGGGATTGCAGTTGGGCGCCGACGTCCCGGTTTTCATCCATGGACGTGCCGCCTGGGCCGAAGGCGTCGGCGAACAGCTGACCCCCGTCGAGCTCGATGAACCCTGGTATCTGGTGGTTGTACCGCCCTGCCATGTCAGTACTGCAGAAATTTTTTCCGATGAGAGGTTGACTCGGGACACGCCGGCGATTACATTAGCGGCCTTTCGAGAGCACGGTGGTCGGAATGACTGCTTGCCGGTAGTAATGGCGCGTTACACTGAAATACGTAACACGTTGATCTTGCTAAACAATTATTGTGAAGCTAAGATGACCGGAACTGGCAGTTGCTTATTTGGGGCCTTCCCAAATGAACGCGAAGCTGATAAAGTTCGCGCCCGGTTGCCAGCCACTCTGCAAACCTTTGTTGCAAAGGGATGTAACGTTTCACCGTTACATGCTTTACTCAACGAAGCGACGTAAGAAGGATGCAACCTTAGCATCCGGACAGTTACAGGGGCGTAGCCAAGCGGTAAGGCAGCAGGTTTTGATCCTGCCATGCGTTGGTTCGAATCCAGCCGCCCCTGCCATTTTTTCCGGCAGCAATAATTCATGACATCTTGAGTCCGGCTTGACCGGCCAGGCGTGTTTTTGTTCGCCCGGCTCTCTCACTGACTCATCGCATCGACCACTACCCAAAATATAGGTATTGCAGCGTGTCCAAGATGATGGTCTTTACCGGGAATGCAAACCCCGACCTTGCACGACGCGTCGTGCGTCAATTGCATATCCCCCTTGGTGACGCACTGGTTAGTCGTTTCAGCGACGGCGAAGTCAGCGTTGAACTCAACGAAAATGTACGTGGTAAGGATGTTTTCATCATCCAGCCCACCTGCGCGCCGACGAACGACAATCTGATGGAAATGATTGTCATGGCTGACGCTCTGCGTCGCTCGTCTGCTTCGCGCATTACCGCAGTCATTCCCTACTTTGGTTATGCCCGCCAGGACCGTCGTCCACGCTCCGCTCGCGTGCCGATCAGCGCCAAGGTCGTCGCCGACATGCTGGACGTGGTAGGTGTTGATCGCGTTCTCACGGTCGACCTGCACGCCGACCAGATCCAGGGTTTCTTCGACATTCCGGTGGACAACATCTACGGTTCACCGGTGCTGATCGACGATATCCAGGATCAGCGCATGGACAACCTGCTGATCGTATCTCCGGATATCGGTGGTGTAGTCCGCGCCCGCGCCGTGGCCAAATCCCTCGGGGTTGACCTGGCGATCATCGACAAACGTCGCCCCAAAGCCAACCAGTCGGAAGTCATGCACATCATCGGTGATGTAGAGAACCGTAACTGCATTCTGGTTGATGACATGGTCGATACCGCCGGTACTCTGTGTGCCGCTGCCACAGCCCTCAAGGACTTCGGCGCGACCCGCGTATCAGCCTACTGCACCCACCCGATTCTGTCGGGCAAGGCGATCGAGAACATCAATGGTTCCATGCTCGATGAGCTCGTGGTAACCAATACCATTCCGCTGTCTGCGGCTGCAGAACACTGCGACCGCATCCGACAGCTGGACATGGCACCGATCATTGCCGAAGCGATGCGTCGCATCAGCAATGAGGAATCCATCAGCGCCATGTTTCGCTAGAAACGGGCGCCGATCAAACAGTCCGGCAATAATGCCGGACTTCATCAATCGTCCGACGCGCTGGTCGCAAGTGCCCGGACGCTCAGCAAGGAGACTACACATGGTCGACTTCACTTTGAATGCGAATGCGCGTAATGACCTGGGGAAAGGTGCGAGCCGCCGCCTGCGTCGTAACGCTGATCTGGTCCCAGCTATCGTTTACGGTGGCAGCAAGGAGCCGCAAAGCATTTCCATCGCCGCTCGTGAGCTGAACAAGGCGCTGGAAAACGAAGCTTTCTACTCTTCCATCATTGGCCTGTCCATCGATGGCAAGCAGGAAGAAGTGCTGATCAAGGCGCTGCAACGTCACCCGGCCAAGCCGCGCGTCATGCACGCTGACTTCCAGCGCATCGTTGCCGGTCAGAAAGTAACTGTTCATGTACCTCTGCACTTCACCAACGAAGAAACCTGCGTTGGCGTCAAACAGGAAGGCGGCATGGTTTTCCGCAACCTGCCTGAAATTGAAGTCAGCTGCCTGCCGAAAGACCTGCCTGACTTCATCGAAGTCGACCTGCTTGATCTGAAAGTAGGCCAAGGTCTGCACCTGGCTGACCTGAAATTGCCGAAGGGCGTGACCATCCCGAGCCTGGCTCTGGGTGACGATCACAACCTGCCGGTAGTGACCATCATGGCTCAGCGCACCGCTGCTGCCGCTGATGACGAAGCTGGTGAAGGTGAGGAATCAGCGGAGTAATCTCCTGCTGAAACCCTAGAGGGCGCCCGCTGTGACGCAGGGAATCAAGTTGATCGTCGGTCTCGGTAACCCGGGACCGGAATATGACATGACCCGGCATAACGCGGGCGCCCTTTTTGTTGAGCGCCTCGCCTCCGGGCATGGCCTAGCCCTACGCCAGGAAAAACAGTTTTTCGGCCTTACCGGCCGCCTGACCATCGACGGTCAGGATGTTCGCCTATTGATCCCCACCACCTTCATGAACCGCAGTGGCCAGGCTGTTTCTGCCCTCGCCGGTTTCTATCGCGTTACTCCCGACGAGATCCTGGTCGCTCATGATGAGCTGGACCTGCCTCCCGGCGTGGTGAAATGCAAGAAAGGTGGTGGACATGGCGGACATAACGGACTGCGCGACAT
>JASJKW010000263.1:0-3801 GCA_037621305.1 Pseudomonas sp. | reverse complement strand
GTTGCGTCTGGTCGAGCGTCGTGGTCAGTTGATGCAGCAGGCGGTAGCGGAAGGCGAGGGCGGCATGGCAGCTATTCTCGGCCTGGAAGATGAGCAGATCATCCAGCTGTGCAGTGACGCGGCGCAGGGCGAGGTGGTCAGCGCGGTGAATTTCAACGCACCGGGTCAGGTGGTCATCGCCGGTCAGGCGGCTGCTGTGCAGCGCGCCATTGACGCCTGCAAGAGTGCAGGTGCCAAGCGCGCCATTGCACTGCCGGTCAGCGTACCGTCCCATTGCGCACTGATGAGGCCGGCAGCCGAGCAATTGGCGCAGGATTTCTCCCAGTTGAGCTGGCAGCAGCCGGAGATCACTCTGGTACAGAACGTAACAGCGCGACCTGCAGCTGATCTCGACGCGCTGCGCCAGCAGCTGGTTGAGCAGTTGTACAGTCCGGTACGCTGGGTGGAGAGTATTGAATACATCGCTGCCCAGGGCGTAACCGACCTGGTCGAATGTGGACCTGGCAAGGTGTTGTCGGGCCTGAACAAGCGCTGCGCCAAAGGCGTTGCCACCCACAATCTGGACAGCGTGGACGGCTTTGCCGCCGCCGCTGGCCGGTTTGCAGAAGGAGTTTGATATGAGTCTGGAAGGAAAAGTAGCGCTGGTTACCGGCGCAAGTCGCGGTATCGGTCAGGCGATTGCACATGCTCTGGCAGCTCAGGGTGCCATCGTCGTGGGTACCGCTACCAGTGAATCCGGTGCTCAATCGATTGCCGAGAACTTGGCTGCGGCGGGTTATCAGGGCACGGGCATGAAGCTGGATGTGCGTGATCCGGCATCGGTTTCCGAGGTGCTTGAGCGCATTGCTGCCGAGTACTCTGCACCAGCGATATTGGTCAATAATGCTGGGATCACCGCTGATAATCTGCTTATGCGGATGAAAGATGATGAATGGGATGATGTGATCAGCACCAACCTGGGCTCGGTTTACCGTTTGTCCAAGGCTGTGTTGCGTGGCATGACCAAAGCCCGCTGGGGGCGTATCATCTGCATCAGTTCCGTTGTCGCCGGTATGGGCAATGGGGGACAATCCAACTATGCTGCAGCGAAAGCCGGCATGGAAGGCTTTGCTCGTGCGCTGGCCCGTGAGGTCGGTTCGCGGGGGGTCACCGTGAATGCGGTGGCACCTGGATTCATCGATACAGACATGACGCGTGCTCTGAACGACAATCAACGTTCAGTCATGCTTGAGCAGATTCCACTGGGGCGTCTCGGCCAGGCCGAGGAAATTGCTGCAGTGGTGGCGTTTCTTGCCGGTGAGCCGGCTGGATACATTACCGGAGCAACTATTCCGGTCAATGGCGGTATGTTCATGGGGTAAACCAGCGTCCGCCTGCGGGTGGATGATGGATCTATCTGGTGGAAATCTGGGCCGACGCAGAGCGTTCGGACCAGGCCATTTTGACACAGAAGCATTTCCAGCTTGAAATCTCGGGAATTCTTTCTATAAACTACCCGCAGTCCGGCTTATCGGAACTGCAAAATCAGGAGTGAGAACAAGGTATGAGTACCATCGAAGAGCGCGTCAAGAAAATCGTTGCCGAGCAGCTCGGCGTCAAAGAAGATGAAGTAACCAACAGTGCTTCCTTTGTTGAAGATCTTGGCGCTGACTCCCTTGACACCGTTGAGCTGGTGATGGCCCTCGAAGAAGAATTCGAGACCGAAATTCCGGATGAAGAAGCCGAGAAGATCACCACCGTGCAGGAAGCAATCAACTACGTGAACTCCGCTCAGAAGTAATCACGCAGTCTGTTTGCAGATCAAAAAGGCCGCAGTCCTGGTATCAGAGCTGCGGTCTTTTTGTTTGTGCTCGCTTTGCAGAGTCAACAGGCTCTGAATACTTCAGTAATAACTGGTGCGGGTGGGCGGTCATCATTCAGTTGCCGCGTCGGCCCTTTATGCGGACAATAGCCCGCTGTCGATTGTTGAATTAAGGAGTCTCCCTTGTCGCGTAGACGCGTCGTGGTAACCGGCCTGGGCATGTTGACCCCGCTGGGGAATACGGTTGAAAGCAGCTGGCAAGCGGCTTTGGCGGGCAAAAGTGGTATCGGCCCCATCGAACATATGGACGTGAGTGCATTTGGCACCCGTTTTGGCGGTTCGATTCGCGATTTCGATATTGAGCCCTATATGTCCGCCAAGGAGGCGCGCAAGCTGGATCTGTTCATCCAGTACGGCATCGCGGCCTGCATTCAGGCGTTGAATGATGCAGGGCTGGAGATCACCGATGGCAATCGTGATCGTATCGGTGTGTCCATGGGCTCCGGTATCGGCGGTCTGACCAATATCGAGCGCAACCACGAATTGCTGCTGAACAGTGGCCCACGACGTATCTCGCCATTCTTCGTGCCTGGCTCGATCGTCAATATGGTTGCCGGCTACCTGTCTATCCAGTATGGCCTGCGCGGTCCCAACTATGCGTTGACCACCGCTTGCACCACGGGCACTCACAGCATCGGCATGGCGGCACGCAACATCGCCTATGGCGAAGCGGACGTGATGGTTGCCGGTGGCTCCGAGATGGCAACCAGTGGTCTGGGTCTGGGCGGTTTCAGCGCAGCGCGGGCCCTGTCGACCCGTAATGATGAGCCGACCAAGGCCAGTCGTCCCTGGGACGCCGAACGTGACGGCTTTGTGCTGTCTGACGGCTCCGGCGCCGTGGTGCTGGAAGAGTACGAGCATGCCAAGGCGCGTGGTGCGCATATCCATGCGGAGCTGATCGGCTTTGGCATGAGTGGCGACGGTTACCATATGACGGCGCCCCCGGAAGATGGCCGCGGTGCCGCCATGTGCATGAACAACGCTCTGCGCGATGCCGGTGTACAGCTTGAGCAGGTGGGTTACATCAATGCCCACGGTACCTCGACCCTGGCGGGCGATCTGGCTGAAACCCGTGCTGTGGCCAGTGTCTTTGGTGATCATGCCCATGCGCTGGCCATGAGTTCGACTAAATCCATGACCGGTCACCTGCTGGGGGCTGCCGGCGCCGTTGAAGCCATCTTCAGTATTCTGGCGCTGCGCGATCAGGCGGCACCGCCGACCATCAACCTGGATAACCCGGGCGAGGGCTGCGATCTCGATTACGTGGCCCACGAGGCCCAGGCTCGCCAGCTGGATGTGGTGGTTTCCAACTCCTTCGGCTTCGGTGGCACCAACGGTAGCCTGGTGTTCCGCCGTCTCTGATGGACATCACCGGGATGGCCGCACCCGCCGAAACAGATTGTCTGGTCAATGGCGTACTGACCAGCCTTGTTTCGGTGCGGGACCGCGGCCTGGCCTATGGCGATGGACTGTTTGAAACCATTCTCGTCCGCCGTGGCAGTCCCACACTGGCGGACTATCATTTCCGGCGACTGGCCAGAGGTGCGCAGATACTGCGCTTGCCCCTGGACCAGGCGCTGATCCGTAGCGAAGTCGAGCAGCTGGCAAAGCAGATGGGCGATGGCCTCATCAAGCTGATCGTCACCCGGGGCGAGTCCCAGCGGGGTTACGCCATGCCGCAGTCGCCCCAGGGGACACGCATCCTGCAATCCTCCCCACTGCCAGCCTATCCATCACGGCATGCTGAACAGGGCGTCCGCCTCTATTCCTGTGTGACGCGCCTGGGCAATCAGCCGTTGCTGGCGGGAATCAAACACCTCAATCGGCTGGAGCAGGTCCTGGCGCGGAGTGAGTGGCAGGATGCAGCCTATGCCGAGGGGCTGGTCTGTGATCTTGCCGGTAACCCGATCGAAGGCACCATGAGTAATCTCTTTATTCGC
>JASJKW010000262.1:0-14606 GCA_037621305.1 Pseudomonas sp. | reverse complement strand
ACGGCATCGAAGCGTTCGTCGGGCACCGACAGTGCGGCCAGGGTGAAGGCGCCGCCGACGCGCTCGATATCGAACATCGGGCCGAAGCGGGTCAGGGTGCCGTCATCCAGCAACACCTGTACCCGCTCGCGCAGGGTCTGCGGCTGGCTGTCCAGCTCGTCGGCCAGCGCCTGCCAGGGCTGCGGCACCAGCGGCAGGCCGTGTTGCAGGCGGTTGATCAGGCGGCGGTCCAACTCATCCATGGACTGCCTCCCGCTGCGGGGCCGGCGCAAAACGCCCGCCGCGCTGCTTGAAGGCGCGGGTGCTGAACAGCAGGCGGTGCGGCCTGTCGCTCAGCCCATGTTGGGCCAGCAGCTCGGCGATATGCGCCTGCACCGCCGTGCGCTCGCGGCCATGCACCATGCAGAACAGGTTGAATGGCCACTGCGGCAGTCGCCGTGGGCGCTGGTAGCAGAGGTTGACGCCCGCTGCCTTGCCCAGCCGCTCGCCGACCTCATCAACCTGGTGGTCGGGGATGTCCAGCACCAGCATGGCGTTGGCGCGAAAGCCCAGATTGCGGTGGTGCAGCACCAGGCCGAAGCGGCGGAACAGGCCGTCATTATTCCAGCCATTGACCTGTTCCAGCACCGCCTGCTCGGTGCTGCCGAGCTGCTCGGCCAGCGTCAGCCAGGGGTGTTCAGTGAGCGGCAGACCGCGTTCCAGCAGGCGTCGCAGTTCCAGCTGTTGCAGGCTGCACAGTCCGTTCATGGCGTGCCCTCCAGGGAAAAGCCCAGGTCGATGCGGTAGGCGCGGCGCATGGGCAGGTCCAGTGGCGTCAGGCCGGTGGCCTGTTCGATATCGTCCAGGCAGCGTTCAAGGGTCTGGCGATCCGGGCCGGTGAGCACGAACCACAGGTTGTAGTCGTGTTCGCGCAGGTAGTTGTGGTTGACCTCGGGGTAGCGGTTGACCAGTTCGGCCACCTGTTCCAGTCGTGTTTCCGGTACGGCCAGGGCCACCAGGGTGCTGGCGCCGGCGCGGCTGTGCTCGAACACCGGGCCGACCCGGGACAATATGCCGAGCTCGTCGAGCCGCCGCAGGCAGTCGAGCAGCTCGGCTTCGCTGCAGTCCAGTTCATCGGCCATGGCGCGCCAGGGGGCGGAACAGATCGGCAGCTGGTGCTGATAGCGCTCGATCAGGCGGCGGCTGAGATCGTCCAGTTGCATAGGGGCATTCCCTTCTGGTGGAAGCGGGCTCGCCCGCGAATGGCTGCACATCTGCTCATAAGCCGGTGTCATGGGCGCGGCTGCTGAAGAAGATGCCACTGGGGCTGTCTGCCGGCAGGCGGGCGATCTGCTTCAGGGTGTAGGGGTCCCACACCTGGATCTCGCCACCGTCACGCACCGACAGCCACAGCTGATCGCCACGGGCGGTGAACTCCATGTGCAGTACTGCCGGGCCGGGCTCCAAAGTGGCGATGATCTTGTGGGTTTCGCTGTCGATCACCTGTACCTGATGGTTGTCCGGGTGGGCGAAGTTGACCCAGATCTGCCGAGCATCGGGTCGGGCCATGACAAAGATCGGCTGGCCGGCGACGTCGATGGCACCGGTCTGCTGCCAGCTGCTGCTGTCCATGACCAGGACCTGGTGGTGCCCGACCGCCGGCACGAAGGCCTGATTGCCGGCCAGCGTCCAGCCTTCCAGATGCGGCATCTTGTACACCGGCAGTTTCTGCTCGCCACGGCCGTAGTGATCGAGAATGCGGGTCACGCCCCGCTCCGGGTGCCACAGATCGATCAGCGCCATACCGTCCTCACCGAACAGGCCGGCGATGTAATAGCGGCCTTCGGGGGTCAGCAGGGCGTCATAGGGCTGCTTGCCGATGTTCTCGAAGCGGGTGATCTGTGGCTCGTGGCCCTGGCTGAAATCCAGCAGCCAGGTCTCGCCAGTATCGAACAGGCTGTAGATAAAACGCTGGCCGGGCACGTCGGTCACGCCGACCACGCGGGAGTTGCGACTGCCGTCGGCCAGCGGTGTGGCCGGAATATCGGCGATCAGCGCCAGGCTGGCGGCATCGAACACCTTGACCCCACCCGGTTCGTAGTTGCCCACGGCGATCAGCGAGCCGTCCTGGCTGATGGCGCCGCCAATGCTGTTACCGGCCTGAATCACCCGCTTGTCGACCCGCTGCAACAGCAGATCGACCTTGGTCAGACCGCCATCACGGCCGAACACATAGGCGTAACGCTGATCGCGGGAGAACACCACCGATGCATGGGACAGATCGCCCAGCCCCTCGATGCGCGCCAGGCTGGTGCGGGTGCTGCTGTCGATCAGTTGCAGGGTGCCGGTGGCACGTTCCACAACCACCCCCAGATCGCCGGTGCCACGCAGTGGCAAGGTAGCGGATTGATGGGCGCAGCCAGCGAGCAAGAGGGTGGTGACCAGCAGTAACAGGGGACGTTTCATGGGCGGGGGTATCCTTCCAGCAGGAGGTCGACCAGCCAGGCGATCTCCTGCTCATCGAGCAGGGCGTTCCAGCCGGGCATGGCGGTACCGGGGCGGCCGTGGGTGACCGTGGCGACGAGGCTGTCGCGGGGCTTGCCCGCCAAGGCCTCAAGGGTGAGAGCCGGCCCGAGGCCGCCGGTCATGCGCAGGCCGTGACAGGAGCCGCAGTCCTGCAGCAGCAGATTATCGAGTTGCTGCTGGCGCTCTGGTGTTGGCTGCTCGGCCATGGCGACGGGTGCGAGCAGCGCGATGACCAGAGCGCCCAGTATCAAAAGGGGTGAAGAGTGCACTGGTACAGCCATCATTTTCCCCATCAGCCATGGATTTGCGTCCGAGGCTTGATTATGTGGCTGTCCGGTAACGGATAATTTGATCTGGGTCAGGTTAGGCTGCGACATAGTGTCCTGACAGTCAGTGGGGTTTCCGTCGGCCCTCTCGGGGTAGCCTCGGGGCGCCCTGCTGGCTATCCTGTTCAGACATTCCGAGGGGAGACTGATATGAAAGCCGTGGGTTATACCGAGCAATTGCCAATCGACAATGATCAGGCGCTGATCGACCTTGAACTGCCCAAGCCAACACCGACTGGCCGCGATCTGTTGGTGCGCGTACAGGCGGTATCGGTCAATCCGCGGGATATCAAGAGCCGACAGGTATTCAGCGCTTCGGCCGAGGAGCCGCGGGTGCTCGGTTACGATGCTGCTGGGGTGGTTGACGCGGTAGGCCCGGAGGTGACGCTGTTTCAGCCGGGTGACGAGGTGTTCTACGCTGGCGAGCTGCAGCGCTCCGGTTCCAATGCGGAGTGGCAGCTGGTCGATGAACGCATTGTCGGACGCAAGCCGCGCAGCCTCGATCCCGCTGCTGCTGCATCGGTGCCGCTGGTCATGCTCACGGCCTTCGAGATGCTGTTCGATCGCCTCGGCATGCCGCAGAGCACCTCGACCAATCCGCCCACCTTGCTGGTGCTGGGCGGTGCTGGTGGGGTGCCGTCAGCTGCCATCCAGTTGGCGCGTCAGGCCGGGGCTACAGTCATCGCCAGTGCCTCGCGTCCGGAAAGTGCACAGTGGGTGCGGGATATGGGCGCGCAGCATGTGATTGATCACAGCAAGCCGCTGGTTTCCCAGATCCTCGATCTGAACATTGGCCTGATCGATTTTGCCTTTTCCACCCACACCACTGCCGAGGTCTGGGCGGCGCTGGCCGAGGTCATGGCGCCCCAGGGGCGACTCGGCATCATCGATGATCCGGAACCGCTGGACCTGCGCCTGTTCAAGGCCAAGAGTATTTCGATTCACTGGGAATCCATGTTCACTCGGTCGATGTTCCAGACCGCTGACATGCAGCGTCAGCACGACATTCTCAACCGCGTTGCCGAGCTGCTGGACGAGGGCAGCATCCGTGCCATGGACCGGGCGCATCTGGGCCAGATCAACGCCGCCAACCTGCGCAAGGCGCACGGCATGATCGAAGGTGGGCACACCGTCGGCAAGATAGTGCTGGAAGGGTTCTGAGCTGCTGATAAGGCGCCACCGCCGAGGCCAGCAGGCTGAGTAGCACGCTGGCCCGGCGGTGCGGGGTGAGATCAGTCCGGCACGGCGTTCGGGGCCGGTACTGGCTGGGTCAGCAACCAGTTCAATGCATCATCCCAGAACGGCTGTGATTCGCTGCGAAAATAGCCCATATGCCCGATCGGCTGGTTGCCGGGTGCCGGTTGTATATCAGCGATGGTCTTCGGCGCGTTGCTGTAGCCCTTGGCGAAAGCGTCACGTGAGCGGGGCGGTGCCCAGGGATCATCGGTCGAGGTGATGAAAGCGCAGGGTGTCTGCACCGCCGCATACAGCGGCTTCACCCAGTCCATGGTCGGATCATCGAAGTAGTAATGAGAAAAACCACACCAGCGCTTCCAGTCGCGGTAGACGCCCAGCGGCAGGTCGTCGCCCATGCCCAGCAGGCTCCAGGCCATATAGCCTTTCCAGGACACGATCGCCGGCATGATGACTGTCCAGAACAGGCGGATTTTCAGCGCCTCGCCCCTGGGCATCCAACCGGCCCAGCCGGCGCCGGTGCCAAAGGTGTAGCACGCGGCGAGACGAGCATGGTTGGGCAGCAGGCCGATGGCGTGCCCGCCGAACGAGTGACCGACCCAGTACAGCGGTAGATCCTCCTGGCCCAGCAGCTCCACGGCCGCCGCCAGATCCTGCTGTGACCAGTCCAGATAGGACATCTCGAAACCCTTCAGCGAGGCGGGTTGCGACTCGCCGGAACCGCGGTAATCGATCGTCAGCACATTCAGACCACGCTGCGCTGCGTACTCGGCGAATCGTCGGTAGAACCGTTGCGGGACGCCGGTGCCGCCGGCCACCAGCAGGTTGCCTCTGGCCTGCCCCTGAGCCTGATAACGATAGGCCGTCAGAACGTAGCCATCACTGGCGGTGATGCTGATTTTCTCGCACTGAACCGGTGTTTCAGGTGTTTGGGTAGCCGCATTCATGGTCTGTCGTTCCGTTTTGCTATGGTTGTCAAACAACCGTTTGATTTCCTTACGCTAAACCAACTTCAGATGTTTTTCTACCCTGCACTCAGAGTGTTTGCAGAAAGGCTTCCAGCGCCGCCAGCTCCTGTCTATCCAGATTCAACGGCACCAGCAATTCCGAGGTCTGCGGAAAGTGCGGGTCGTCGGTCTGATCGTCCCTGGGCTGGGGGCGGGGCATGCCGGCGTTGTACATGTTCAACACCCCACGCAGGGGGAACAGGCCGTTATGCATCCAGGGGCCGGTGCGGCCGACCTGACGCAGACTGGGGGTACGGAACTTGCCGATGTCGGCGGGATTACCTGTGACTTCCTGACGGCCCCAGTCCTCGAAGCGGTCGCGGCCATAGTAGGTCAGCCCCAGATTATGGAACTGGCGGTCACTGAGCGCCGCGCCGTGGTGGCAGGTCATGCAGTGGCCCTTGGTGCGGAACAGGTGTAGGCCCTGTATCTGCTGATCGGTCAGCGCCTGTTTGTTGCCGCGCATAAAACGGTCCAGGTTACTGCGTTGCGGCAACAGGCTGCGCTGGAAATCAGCCAGCGCCAGACCAAGCTGCTCGCGGGTGATGGGGGCGTCGCCAAACACAGTGGCAAACTCCTCGACATACGCGCCATCGGTGTTCAACCGTTCGAGCAGTTCGGGCACGCTGAAAGCCATTTCCAGCGGATCTTCGATGGGGTGCATGCTCTGTTCTTCCAGCGTCTTGCTGCGGCCGTCCCAGAAGAACGGGCCGAGCAGGGCGCTGGTTGTCACCGAGGGTGAATTGCGCCGTCCGACCAGGCGATCGTGGCCGAAGGAAAAGCGCCGACCGTCGGCGAAACTCTCCGAAGGTTCATGACAGGAAGCGCAGGCGATCTGCCCGGAGCGCGACAGCTTGGGATCAAGAAAGAGCTTCTCGCCGAGCTGCGCCCGCTGGGAATCAAATTTGCCCTGGGCCAACCATTCGGCGCTGGTGGGCAATGGCGCCAGTTCCTGCCAGAGGCCGTCGCCCATGATGGTGGGCTTGGGCCATTGGGCTACCGGCTGCTCATAAAGGGCGCGCAAACAGCTGGCTTGCTGCTCCGGTTGCTCGGAGCAGGGTTCGGCGCTGGCGGATAGTGTGCAACAGGTCAGCAGGAACAAGGCGACACGGTATGGCAGTGATCTTGGCAGCGGCATCAGAAACGGTACCCCACTTCCACCATGAATTGGCGGCCCACTTCATAGCCGGTACTTTTCTTGTCAGCAGTACTGGCAATGCGTTTGTTCAGCAGGTTGGTCACATCCAGATTGACGAAGGCAGCCTGCTTGCGGGTGAAGGGATTTTCCCAGCTGATGCGGGTGTCCCAGGTCAGGGTCGAGCCGTAATCCTGCTCCATCCATTCGCGCAGCTGCTCGCCCTGGTATTCGACAAACTGGCCAGTCTGGGCGACGCGACGATAGCCGCTGCGGTGCCGGAAGAAGTTGGTCCAGCTCAGATTCCATTCGGGGATCACCGTGGTGGTCGCCAGGCGCACCGTCCAGGGGCGGTTGTAATTGTCCGCCGGGCGCTCGGAATAGCGCATGGCACTGCCGTCATACATGATCAGCGGGTCATCGACCCAGAGCAGGCCGATACTGCTGGTGTAATCGTTGAGCCCCGAGCTGTTGATATCGCTCCAGTCCAGGGCCAGGTCGAAGCTGGTCCAGCTGTTGCGCAGCTGCAGGGGTAACATGGGGCTGATGGTCAGCGACCAGATCTCGCTGTCGCTCTGGCCGCCGTTGTAATAGGTGTAGTAGTTGGATTTGAGCTGATCGGCATCCTCCGACGGTTGGCCGATCTGCGAGCCCCAGGCGCGGGACACCTGATCCCGGGCCTTGCGCTCGACGTACTTCAGCGTGAAGCGGGTGCTCCAGCGGATATGGCTGAGCGCCAGTGACAGTACATCGTTATACGGAATATCCAGCTGACTGAACTAGCTGCCGGCCGGGGCACGCTCACCGCCAACCCAGGGCGCGTTCTGATCTTCCCGGCTGTAGCTGACTTCCATCTGCTCCAGCGATTCGCGCAGGCGATAGGTATAGAGATTGCGGCCGTAGTAACGGTTGGCTCCAGCGGTGATCAGGGTGTTGCCGTTACCCAGTACATCCAGCTCGGCGGCAAAGCGCGGCGAGATGGTGGTCTGATCCATGTAATTGTCGCTGTCGACGCGCACCCCGGGGCGCAGGCTGAGGCGCTTGTACTGCATATCATCCTGCAGGTAGACCGCCCATTGCCGGGTGCTGAACTCCACTTCGCCGGCTTCCAGCATGCTGTAGGCGGTCATGTACTGGCCGGGCCAGCCGGTGATGGTTTCGCCGATCGAGCACCAGGGATCGTTGGGCGCGCACCAGTCGGTGGAAGCGGTCTGGTTCAGTGCATTGCTGTAATGCGGCGAGGTCCGTTCGAAGTGCACATGTTGATAGGCCAGTGCGATGCCGGTCTGCACCTTGTGGCTGACCGGCCCGGTATGCAGGGTATTCCAATGAATATCGCCCTGATAACTGAGTCCCTTTTGTACCTGTTCGATATCACCGAAGCCGCCTTCGCTGGCGATGGTGCTGCCGCTCCAGTTCTTGGACTCCGACGAGCGCCAGATACACATATAGTCGGCATCCGAGTCGCGCGCGTTCTGCTGATCGCTCCAGCCCAGTTTCTGGCTGATCAGGCCGACGGGCGATTTCCAGTCCAGAGCGAGGTTGAAAGCATCGCCGCCGGCCTTGGTGACACGATAGGAACTCAATGCGTTGCTACCGAAGCCACGGTCTTCTTCCGGTGCATGGGTGAGCGAGCCGCTCAGGCGCAGGGCCGGGTTGATGTCCCAGACCGCCTTGAGAAAGTAGTTATCGATCTGCAGCTCCCGGTCCTGCTGCTGGTTGGCCTCGGGGGTATCGTGAGTCAGGCCGAAAGTACGGGTGGGAATAGTGGACTGCTTGCGCGAGAAGCTGCCCAGCAGGCCGATGTTGTCGGTCAGATATCCTTCCAGGGTTGCGCGGGTGATGAGCTTGTCGAATTCCGGTTGGTTGCCGGTGCCGAGAGCGGCCTCGAAATCATCCAGATTGGGGTCGTTTTCATCCAGATGGTATTTCAGTCCACTCGGAGCGGGACATCTGCAGCGAAAGCTTGCCCGACAGCTCGCGTTTCGGGTCGCGGGTCTTGGCATCCACCACCCCGCCGTTGAAGCCCCCGAAGGAGGCCGGCACGTTGCTGTCATGTACGGTGATGCTGTCCAGCAGATCGGTATCGATGGCCAGACCCTGGCTGCGGCCGGGCAGTTCGCTGGCGTTATTGGCCGTGTTGCCCGGATCGAGATCATTGTTCATGCCCATGCCATCGAGGGTGAACAGGTTCTGCCAGTGGGGCTGACCGTTGATACTGATATTAGCCGGGGAGATTTCCCCTGGCGTCTTGCTGTTGAGCTGACGGTTGTCGAACTGCACCGACGGATTGGTGCGCAGCAGACTGGTGATATCGCCGTTGCCGGCGGGCATCTTCTCGATCTGGTCGCGATCGAGCTCGCGGGAGCCTTCATAGTTGCGGCGTTGACCCTTGACCAGTACATCGCCCAGCTTCAGTGAGGCAGTATTCTCAGCGGCGGTAACCGGTAGTGCCAGACACAAAGACAGGGCAAGCGGGGATGCAGCAAAGACAGCTGAGTGACTGCGCGGCACAGGGAACTCCATCCAGAGAACACAGGAAACCTTGGCGGCGCACTGGGCGTGGTTATGCCGCGGAGGCGTGGCTAGAAAGCTGGATGAGAATTATACATAAATGCTAATGATTATCAATGGCTGGTCTGGCCAGGCCCTGGATGACTGAGATGGGTTACCATAGTGAAAATGTCTAACGGAGCCTGCCCTTGTTCAGTGATCTGTCGATTGAATTTGATGAGCTCGGCATGCACCTTGATGTGCCCTTCGTGCCAACCGGTGAAGGCGTGGTCAAGGCGATGCTGGACCTGGCTGCGGTCGAGCCCGATGACGTGCTCTTTGACCTCGGTTCCGGTGACGGGCGTATTGTCGTGGCGGCGGCGCGGGATTACGGCGCCCAGGCAGTGGGTGTGGAAATAGATTCTGGCCGGGTCGCGCTGGCGCAGGCTTATGCCGAACAGATGGATGTCGATGACCGGGTCTGCTTCATTGAATACGATCTGCTGGAAGTGGATTTCTCTCCGGCCAGCGTAGTGACCATGTTTCTTCTGCCCCATATCAACCTGGCGTTGCGGCCCCGGCTGCTGGAGGAGCTGCGACCCGGCACGCGGATCGTTTCCCACACTTTCGATATGGGTGACTGGAAGCCGGACCGGCGGATTCCTGCCAAATACGACAGCATCTTCCTGTGGGTGATCCCGGCCAAGGTCGCGGGCGGCTGGCATTGGCAGACGGCAGAAGGCCGGAATTACCAGGTTGAGCTTGAGCAACGTTATCAGCAGCTGTCCGGAGACGTGTGGGTGGATGGTCAGCTCGCCGAGCTGGAGGCTGCCCGGCTGTGGGGCGACCTGCTGGAGTTGGTAGTGCTTCACGAAGGAGACTATGAGCCCGAATCGATCATCCTGCATTGCCGGGAGGATCGATGGGTGGTGGTGAGTGAGAACCAGCAGGGCGCTGTTGCCTGCAGGCAGGCGAAGTAGCAGGCCCGGTCACTCGGCCAGTCGTTGCTTCCAGTGCGAGATGCTCACCCACTGCGGCCACTCGCGTCCGGCTTCCATCTGCCGCAGGTAATGGCTGCCGCCCAGTTGCCGAGCCTGACGACGGATCCAGTTGCTGCGTTGCAGGGCATGAGCCGGAGGGCTGGCGGCGCTCCAGCGGAGTGGGCTTGGCAGGACCGCGGCCAGTTGGGCGGCCTGCTGGTCGGACAATACGCCTGCCGCTACGCCGAAATGGTGGTCGGCAGCCGCTGCAATACCGAACACACCGTCATCCCATTCGACGATATTCAGATATACCTCGAGAATCCGCTGCTTGGGCCAGAGCGTCTCGATGGCCAGAGTGAACCAGACTTCCAGCCCCTTGCGCAGCCAGCTGCGATCCGACCAGAGAAACAGGTTCTTGGCGACTTGCTGGCTCAGGGTGCTGGCGCCCCGCAGGTTGCCGCCGCGCTGGTTATGCTGGAGTGCCGCCTGGATAGCCTTGAGGTCGAGGCCATGATGCTCGATAAAGCGCTGATCTTCGGCAGCGATGACCGCCATTTTGATGTTGTCGGGTATCTGCCGGTAGGGCAGCCAGTGCTTCTGAAAGTCCAGCTGGCGATTGTCACTGCGGGCCTCGACCCAGCGCTCGGCCATCAGCATCGAGCCGGGCACCGGCACCCAGCGAAACAGGATGACCGGTAGCAGGCTGAGCACCAGCAAGATCAGCAGCCATTTGGCGGTTTTGCGCAAAATCGTCTTCAATGGGGTCGGCTCGCCTGCCAGCAAAAAGGGTGGTGTAGAATGTGCGGCAGTATAAACCCATCGAGACGGAGACTTCATTGATGGCCAAGGTTCTGTTGCTGCTGGCATCGCTCAGCGGCTTCACTGGTGTTGCGCTGGGTGCTTTCGCCGCCCACGCGCTGCGCAGCCGCTTGCCGGAGAAGATGTTGGGGGTGTTTCAGACCGGAGTGCAGTACCAGCTCTGGCACACCGCAGCGCTGATCGGGGTGTCATTGCTGCTGTTGCGCTGGCCTGACAGTGCGCTGTTCAAGGTCTCAGGGGCGCTGTTCGTGGTCGGGATTCTGCTGTTTTCCGGCAGTCTGTATCTGATGACCCTCGGTGGCCTGCGCCTGGGTATCGTCACGCCGATCGGTGGGGTGTGTTTTCTGGCGGCCTGGGTGTGTTTCGGAATGGGCGTCTGGCGTTCGCTGTGACGCGCTGCCAACACGCCCAATAATAGGCAGGCAAGCCTGTTTCACGCTATCATGACCGGCCTGATTCCTGACTTCATCGAGTTGTTTCATGCAGATCAAATTGAATGGCGAGGCCCATCCTCTCGATTCCTCCGTCAGCCT
The DNA here is from genome assembly GCA_037621305.1 of Pseudomonas sp. Taxonomy (GTDB): domain Bacteria; phylum Pseudomonadota; class Gammaproteobacteria; order Pseudomonadales; family Pseudomonadaceae; genus Halopseudomonas. The sequence goes on along the minus strand of JASJKW010000262.1, from coordinate 3,611 downwards.
GGCCGACCTGGTCGAGCACCTGGGATTGACCGGCAAGCGACTGGCCGTCGAGCTGAATCTGGAGATCGTGCCGCGCAGTCAGTATGCCGACACACGTCTGAACGACGGTGATCGGGTCGAAATCGTCCACGCCATTGGCGGCGGCTAGAACACCTCTCTGGTTGCCGCGGAGAAACTTATGACAGATATGCAGCAAGATGCGCTGGAAATTGCCGGTGTTCGTTACCGTTCCCGTCTTTTGGTTGGAACCGGGAAATACAAGGACATGGACGAAACGCGCCAAGCAATCGAAGCCTCCGGCGCGGAGATCGTCACCGTAGCCATCCGCCGCACCAATATCGGCCAGAATCCCGGCGAGCCCAATCTGCTCGACGTGATCCCGCCGGACCGTTACACCATTCTGCCCAACACCGCCGGCTGCTTTACCGCCGACGATGCGGTGCGCACCTGCCGCCTGGCCCGTGAGCTGCTGGATGGGCGTAATCTGGTCAAGCTGGAAGTGCTGGCTGATCAGAAAACCCTGTTCCCCAACGTCGTGGAAACCATCAAGGCCGCCGAGGTACTGGTCAAGGATGGCTTCGATGTCATGGTGTACACCAGTGACGACCCGATCATTGCCCGCCAACTGGCCGAGATCGGCTGCGTGGCGGTGATGCCGCTGGCCGGTCTCATCGGTTCGGGCCTGGGCATCTGCAACCCCTACAACCTGCGCATCATTCTCGAAGAAGCCACAGTGCCGGTATTGGTCGATGCCGGTGTGGGTACCGCCTCGGACGCGACCATCGCCATGGAGCTGGGCTGTGCCGGCGTGCTGATGAATACCGCCATTGCCGGGGCGCAGAAGCCGGTAGTGATGGCCGAGGCCATGAAGCATGCGGTGCTCGCGGGCCGTGGTGCTTACCTGGCGGGACGCATGCCACGTCGGCTGTATGCTGCGGCATCCTCGCCACTGGAAGGAACCTTTGTCGGCAATGAGTGAGATGAACGAGAGTCAGGACCCGGTAGAGCAGACGTCGGACGGCGAAGGTCAGCCGCGCCGTACCATCCGCAGTTTCGTGATGCGCGCCGGGCGCATGACCGAGGGTCAGCAACGGGGCGTCGAGAAGGGCTGGCCGCAGTTTGGCCTGAGCCTGGCTGACGGCGCGCTGGATCTTGATGCCGTGTTTGGCCGTCAGGCGCCACGTACTCTGGAGATCGGCTTCGGCATGGGGCATTCCCTGCTGGAAATGGCCCAGGCCGCGCCGGAGCAGGACTTTATCGGCATCGAAGTGCACCGTCCCGGTGTTGGCGCGCTGCTCAATGGCGTGGTTACTGCCGGCGTGCAGAACGTGCGGGTATACGACTGCGATGCCATTGAAGTGCTGAACCAGGCGATTCCCGATGGCAGTCTCGACCGTCTGTTGCTGTTCTTCCCTGACCCCTGGCACAAGAAGAAGCACAACAAGCGGCGCATAGTGCAGCCCACGTTTGCCGAGCTGGTGCGGCGCAAGCTGAAGATCGGTGGCGTGCTGCATATGGCCACCGACTGGGAGCACTATGCGGAGCAGATGCTGGAGGTCATGAGTGTCGCACCCGGTTATCGCAACCAGGCCGTCGATGGCACTTTTATCCCCCGCCCGGATGAGCGCCCGATCACCAAGTTCGAGAAGCGCGGCGAGCGTCTTGGACACGGCGTCTGGGATCTGAAGTTCGAGCGGGTGGACTAACCTGTGCTGTAGTGGCCTGTGGGAGATTCTATGGCTCTTGCCAATCTTGTGGGAGGCCCGACTCGGGGCGACGGCGTCCGCAGGACGCCCGGGGTTTTCCGGTAGACTCCGTGCCTGCTGGTTTAGCTGCCCTGCGGGCAGCGTCGCGGCGGGTCGCCCCTCCTACATAGTGGGTGCCCGCTGATTGAGCGCCGGCGGCCTGCCAATCCCCACTCAGCACCAGATGGCTCTGCGCCTGCCCGCGACTCAGATCGCTCCCGCCCAAGCCCGTTCCTGCACGCCAATCCGTGCTGCCTATGACCTCCCATAGCACTTGCCAAGAGTAATGGTCCGACCGGGCCTTGCTACCTACACTGACTCCCATCCAGAACACAATCTGCAGCGGAGCCAACATGCAATTTGAAACCCTCGATTATCAGGTACAGGACAATATCCTCACCCTGACTCTCAACCGTCCCGAGCGGATGAACGCCTTCAACGGCCCGATGCGTCGCGAACTGATCGCCGCTTTTGATGCGGCGGATGCTGATGACGCCGTGCGGGTGATCATTGTCACCGGTGCGGGGCGTGCCTTCTGCGCCGGCGCCGATCTGGAGAAGGGCGGTGATACCTTCAACCGTCATACCCGCAGCGATCAGCCGGAAGGCGCCGATCTGCGCGACGGCGGCGGCACTGTGTCGCTGCGCATCTTCGAATGCACCAAGCCGGTGATCGGTGCCTTCAATGGCGCAGCGGTGGGTGTGGGCGTGACCATGACCTTGCCGATGGATATCCGCATGGCCTCGACCAACGCCAAGTTCGGTTTCGTATTTGCCCGTCGGGGCATCACCATGGAAGCCTGCTCCAGCTGGTTCCTGCCGCGCTTGGTCGGCCCCATGCAAGCCATGGAATGGGCTTATACCGGTCGTGTGTTCGGTGCCGAGGAAGCACTCAAGGGTGGATTGATCCGCAGTATTCATGAGCCGGACGAGCTGATGCCGGCGGCCTACGAACTGGCCCGGGAAATTGCCGATAACACCGCGCCCATGTCGGCGTTGCTCAACCGCCAGATGATGTGGCGCATGCTGGGTGCCGATCACCCGATGGAAGCGCACAAGATCGATTCGCGGGCGATTGCCTTTATGGGTGAGTCCGAGGATGCCAAGGAGGGCGTACGCTCCTTCCTGGAAAAACGCGCCCCCGAGTTCAAACTCAGTACCAGCGAGGATCGACCGGAGTTCTATCCCTGGTGGGACGAGCGCCCCTTCAAGTAATCAGCTGCTGACCAGCAAACGTTCCAGCGCTGCGCGTGGCCCCGGTGGTATGGGGCAGGCGCGGTTGCTGGTGCGCTCAACGAACACATGCACAAAGCGCCCTGCGGCGCAGGCGTCGGTCTCCCCGGCCTTGAACAGCGCCAGTTCGTAATGCACTGAACTGTTACCCAGCTTTGCTACCCGTACGCCTATCTCGATCGGCTCGGGAAAGGCCACCGGTGCAAAATAATCACAGCCGGAGCTGACCACAAAAGCCACCTGCTCCCCCTGGTGAATATCCAGCCCGCCCTCGTTGATCAACCAGCTGTTCACCGCGCTGTCGAAAAAGGCGTAGTAAGTGACGTTGTTGATATGCCCGTAGATATCGTTGTCGTGCCAGCGGGTGGTGATGGGGTGCAGGTAGGGGTAGTCGTTGCGTTGGGGTTTGGTCATGCTATTTCTCATGGCTCGTTTAGTGTGTTCCAGGGCATCGGACGTTCTGCGGGCCCTCTTACAGGTAAAGCGGTGGGGGTTTTTGTAGGAGGCCCGTCGGATCGCCGCACCGCTCGGGGCGACGCTGGCCGCGAGGCCAGCCAATGTGCCATCTCAATACGCCTGCCGATAAATCGCCAGTGCATCCGCCTCGGTCACTTCCCGCGGGTTATTCACCAGC
>JASJKW010000261.1:0-6525 GCA_037621305.1 Pseudomonas sp. | reverse complement strand
GGGCCGAGTATAACCGCTGATGGCTTAGAGGGCGGAACGCGGAAATCTCCGAGAAACCTGTGATTTTGAGGGTTCGCGGGTTGTAACTTGCGAACAACCCGCTACAATAGCGCGGCCCTCATCTGCAGGGCACGCTATGGTGACCCTGTCGGTCCCCTCGCAACGATTCACCGTGAACCCGGTCAGGCCTGGAAGGGAGCAGCCGCAGCGGTTATATCGTGTGCCGGGGTGTGGCTGGCAGGGTTGCCACCCATAGTGCTCCGTTTTAGTTCATCTTTTCTTGTTGCCTCCCCAGTCTGTTTTTCGTCCTCGGTCGATTCCGTCCACCTGTTTTTTGTTGCTTCGTTATTCCACCAAGGCCGGTACTCCCGTGCGTGGCTTGTTTTTCCTGATCATTTCATCCGCATTGCTTGCCGGCTGCCTGGGCGGCTCCGGTTCGAGTTCGGATAAGGTTGCCTCCCTGGGTCCGGGTAGTTCGGGCATTGTATTTCGTTGATCTTCAATGATTACGTTCAGGATTGATCCGGTCGCTGGCGGGGGTGTGCATCTCGCATTCAACGGGTCCTTTGGGGTACAGTAGCGGCTTGAAAATGACACCGGACAGCAGCCCTCGATGAGTTACCAGGTATTAGCCCGCAAATGGCGTCCGCGCCTGTTCCGTGAAATGGTCGGCCAGACCCACGTGCTGCAGGCGCTGATCAATGCGCTGGATAATGATCGGCTGCACCATGCCTATCTGTTTACCGGGACGCGCGGGGTCGGCAAGACCACCATCGCGCGGATCCTCGCCAAATGTCTGAACTGTGAGGCTGGCGTCAGCTCGGAGCCTTGTGGTGTCTGTTCGGCCTGTCGGGAAATCGACGAAGGGCGTTTTGTCGATCTGATCGAAGTCGACGCGGCCAGCCGTACCAAGGTTGAAGACACCCGCGAACTGCTGGATAACGTGCAGTACGCACCGTCCCGCGGCCGCTACAAGGTCTACCTGATCGACGAAGTGCACATGCTTTCCAGCCACAGCTTCAATGCCCTGTTGAAGACGCTGGAAGAGCCGCCGGCACATGTGAAGTTTCTGTTGGCGACTACCGATCCGCAGAAGCTGCCGGTCACCATCCTGTCCCGCTGTCTGCAGTTCTCCCTGAAGAACATGCTGCCGGAAAAAGTCGTAGAGCATCTGCGGCATGTATTGGCAGAAGAACAGATTCCGTTTGATGACGAATCCCTGTGGTTGCTCGGCCGCGCAGCCGATGGATCCATGCGCGATGGCCTGAGTCTGGCCGATCAAGCCATCGCGTTCGGCAATGGCCAGCTGCAGGCAAGTGAAGTGCGCAGCATGCTCGGCACCATTGATCATGGCCAGGTATTCGGCTTGCTCAACGCCCTGGCGACGGGGGATGCACGTGGCCTGCTGGCCGCGGTGGCCGAACTGGCCGAGCAGGGCGCCGATTTTGCCGGCGTGCTGGCCGAACTGATTTCCACATTGCAGCGGGTGGCTATTGCCCAGGTGCTGCCGGACGCGGCGGATAACAGTCTCGGTGATCAGGAGCGCGTATTGGAGCTGGCGGGACGTATCAGCGCCGAAGACGTGCAGCTGTTCTATCAGCTGGCATTGCACGGACGGCGTGATCTACCGCTGGCGCCCGATCCGCGCGGCGGCTTCGAGATGGCCCTGTTGCGCATGCTTGCGTTCCGCCCCGGCACCTTGCAGCACACCGGAACCGCAGCACCGGCAGGGCTGGTTCCCAGTCCACCGGTTGCCGAGCCTGCACCGACGCCGGACCCGGAGTCGGGAAAGCCTTCAGGGATCAGCCAGGCCAAGGCTGATTCCGCAGCCTCCAGGCCGACCGCGCAAGCAGCGTCGGTGGCCGCATCCACTGCTATGGTTGCCACGCCAAAGGCGGCGTCCCCTGTGGTTGTGGCGCCCATATCGCCTGCGGCCGAGGCAGGCGCTCAAGCCGAGGTGGTGGCCAAACCAGACCCGCAGCCTGAACCTGTTTCTGCACCAGCCGCCCCGATGGCGGCTACTGCGCCGCAAGCGCCGGGCACCGACACCTCGATGAAGCCGGTTTCGGATGAGCCGCCCGAGTGGCTGCAAGGCCCGCCGCTGGACGACAGTTTCGATCCGGATGGCGATGATGATGATGTGGATGTCAGTCAGTATCTGGGCGATTGGCAGCCAGCCGAGGACAGCGTGGCAGCGGCGTCTGCAGTAGCAGATGACGATATCAGCGATCTGCCGCCTGCCACTGGTATCGCTGCACGCTGGCTGGAGATATATCCGCAGCTCGGCGTGGCCGGCCTGACTCAGAGCATTGCTGCCCATTGCCAGCTGATGGTTGTCGAGGGTGCCGTCTGGCAGTTGCATCTGGACCCGGGCCACAGCGCGCTGTACAACGAAAACCATAGGGTGCGTCTGGAGAAGGCGATTGCCGCGCTGGAAGGGCAGCCGATCACGCTGACCGTCAGCGTCCAGGCACCGACCCAGGAAACCCCTGCTGTGGCTGCGGCTCGGCGACGGGTGGCGCGGCAGAAGGAAGCGGAACAGAGTATTCAGGGCGACCCGCTGGTGCAGGCGCTGATCAATGACTTTGCGGCGCAGATCTGTGATGACAGCATCCGCCCGCTTGATGCTTGAACAATCTTGTGAGGATACAACCATGATGAAAGGTGGCATGGCAGGCCTGATGAAGCAGGCTCAGCAGATGCAGGAAAAAATGCAGAAGATGCAGGAAGAGCTGGCCAACGCCGAGGTTACCGGGCAATCCGGTGCCGGGCTGGTGTCTGTGGTCATGACCGGTCGTCATGATGTGCGCCGCGTCGCTATCGATGACAGCCTGATGAGCGAGGAGAAGGACGTGCTGGAAGACCTGATCGCCGCTGCATTCAATGATGCTGTACGCAAGCTGGAACAACAGAACCAGGAAAAAATGGCTGGCATGACTGCCGGCATGAACCTGCCTGATGGTTTCAAGATGCCGTTCTGATCGGAGTAGTCCATACCGGTATGAGTGTCAGTCCCCTGATTCGCCAATTGATTGATGCGCTGCGCGGCTAGCCCGTTGTCGGGCCGAAGACTGCCCAGCGCATGGCTTTGAACCTGCTCGAGCGCGATCGTGACGTGGCCCGCCACCTGGCACATGTGCTGGAATCGGCGATGGATGGTGTCGGCTATTGCAGCCGTTGCCGGACATTGAGCGAGACCGACATTTGTGAGCTGTGTGACGATCCGCGGCGTGATGATGCTCTGCTGTGCGTACTGCAGAGCCCGGCGGATGTCTGGGCAGTCGAAATGGCCGGCAGCTTCCGCGGTCGTTATTTCGTGCTCAAGGGGCATCTGTCGCCCCTTGATGGGCTGGGGCCGGACGAGATCGGTATTCCCGCACTGCTGGAACGGGTGGAAGGCACTGCGGTAAGTGAGGTGATTCTCGCGACCAACCCGACGGTGGAGGGTGAGGCGACGGCGCATTACATCGCCGGCTTGCTCAAACCGCTGGGCATCAAGGTGTCACGGATTGCCCATGGTGTGCCGCTGGGCGGTGAATTGGAATTCATCGATGGCGGCACGCTGGCACATGCACTGGCAGGACGGACGCTGATCGGTTGATTGTCGTCCGGCCGCGAGGTTTTCTGGCCCCACCCCGCGGGCAAGCCCGCTCCCACGACAACCGCTCCGGAAGGCCGGACAAGCCGTCCTCTCACACCCTCAGTTACCGCTGGCGGCATTCTGGCGATTGAGTTCGCTGATGATGCGCTCATAGGCTTCGCAGGCACCGTGATGGCTGCGAGTAGGGGCGCGCTCTTGAAGTGCTTTCAGCTGCTCGTGCAGTTGGGCGGCCTTGTCCGGGTTGCCGGCGGCGAGGCGGTTGATGGTGACGGCAGTTTCTTCGGCCTTTCTCAAGGCTTCTTCCGGCGTGCATACAACGGTCTGAGCCGAAGCGCTGGCGGCGCAGCCCAGCAGGGCGGCAATAATCAGGGGAGAGCGCAGTTTCATCGTTTACCTCGTCAAACCCGCATAAGGGTATAAAGGCCTCTATCTTAGACCTTCGCTCGGCATCCTCCAAGCGCCTTGGCGCGGCTGCGTCACCCTGAAGCAGGCATCGTGTGGTCAATCCTGATCGGCAGCTGCCTCACGCAACAGCTCCGGCGGTACGTCCCGGCGATGCGCCAGACTGGTATCGCCGGTCTCGGGATGGAATACGATCAGCACTTCACCGCGCTCGATCAGTCGGCGCAGCCGCTCGACGCGCTGTGTCAGGGTGTCGTCGTAGCCGTTATCGGTGCCGTCGCGGGTGACGAAGTCTTCGAGCATGCGCTGAAGGATGTCGGAGTCGAGCAGGGTATGGGGTATCAGCATGGTGTCTACTTCCCGGATGACTGTCTGATGGCCCTCAATGATACACTGCCGGCTTTGCTGATTCGCCACGGTTCCAATGATTACTGACCCTCTGTTCTATCTTTGTGCGATTCCCGCGGTGTTGTTGTATGGCATCGCCAAGGGCGGCTTTGGTGGCAATATTGCCATCCTGTCGGTGCCGCTGATGTCGCTGGTCATGCCGCCGCAACAGGCGGCAGCCATTCTGCTGCCGATTCTGTGCACCATGGACCTGGTGGCGCTGCGTACCTTCCGTGGTCGCTGGAGTCTGCCCAACCTGCGTATCATCATTCCGGCTGCGCTGCTGGGGACGCTGCTGGCCTGGTGGAGCTTCCGCTGGATGAGTGATGGGCATATTCGCCTGATGGTTGGGGTGATTGCGGTGGTGTTCACCTTGAATATCTGGCTGCGTAAAGGGGAGCCGCCCGTACGTGGGGTCGGCGCCTGGCGCGGGGGATTCTGGGGTGCTGTAGCCGGCTTCACCAGTTTCGGCATTCATGCCGGTGGCCCGCCGATCAATATCTATCTGTTACCGCAGAAGATGGAGAAGACCATATTGATGGGCACCATTGCGGTGTTCTTTGCGGTGGTTAACCTGGCCAAGGTGCCGGCGTATATTCAGCTTGGGCAGTTCGATAGCGGCAAACTGCTGACCGCCCTGGTATTGCTGCCGCTGGCGCCCATCGGCATCCGTATGGGTTTCTGGTTACTGCAGCGCAGCAACCAGGAGCTGATCTACCGGCTGTGCTACATCTTCCTGTTTTTCACTGGTTGCAAGCTGTTGTATGACGGCATCCGCATGTTGTGGTTCTGAACGCGCAAAACATCACTGCCCACGAATCAGCTGACGTAGCAGAAAACGGCTGGGGTGGACTGCTTCGGCAATATCGCGGGGCAGGGGCAGTGGCTCGTTACCAATCCAGGCGGCAATCAGTTCTCCGCTCAACGGGCAACTGATCAGACCGCGGGACCCGTGTGCAGCATTGATATACAGCCCCGGGTACCAGGTAGCTGGAGTCTGTGGTTTCTTCGAAGCATCCTTGCTCAGCACGGCATAGTCATCATTGAAGGTTTGTGCGTCGGTCAGCGGGCCGATCAGCGGCAGATAATCCGGTGAGGTACAGCGTAGCGAGGCGCGCGCAGCCAAGGTGGCCGGGTCATGGGTGTTCGGCTGCAGGGCATCGGTCAGTGCCGGCGAAAGCTTGTCCAGCAACTGCAGGTTTTCGATATTCTCCTCGGCGCTGGGCTGATTATCCAGACGATCAAAACGGAAGCTCGCCCCCAGATGGTGCTCGCCATGACGGGCAGGCGAGATATAGCTTTCAGCGCAGAGAACCGTTTGCAACTGGTGGCTTTGGGCGGTGGCTGGTAGATGGGTGATCTGTCCACGGATCGACTTGAGCGGCAGGTGGTTGCTCTGATGGAATCGTCGGCTGTCTGCCGCGCTGCAAATGACGACGACCGCGGCATTGGCCAGCGACTGATCCTGGTCATCCAGGGCATGCCACTGATCATCACGCTGTTCGAGCTGCAGGGCTTCGCTGTTGGTCTGCAGGCGGATATTCGGATGTTGCAGCAATGCCTGGCACAGGCTTGGCGGATTGACCCAGCCTGCTGAAGGAAAGAACAGCCCAGGTCGCAGTACGTCCAGCCCGGCGATCTCGCTGGCCTGCTCGGCGCTGACGCTATGCAGGAAACTGTGTGGGTAGGGTTGGTCGGCCAGCGCCTGCTGCCGTTGGTACTCTTTCTGATCTGTGCTCAGCTGCAGGACGCCGCAGGCGGCCCAGGTACTGTCGGATTGAGGCAAGACCTCATGCAGAAGGCGCAGGCAATAGGCATAGCTGGTTTGCACGAAACGTGACAGCAGCGTCTGATGCGGGGACAACTTGCAGTAGAGAATGCCCTGGGCGTTGCCGGAGGCCTCCGCCGCCGGGGTAGGGTGGCGCTCTATCACGGTAACCTGCCAGCCGCGCCGTGCCAGTGCAAAGGCGGTACTGCAGCCGGCCAGCCCGGAGCCGATGATCAGAGCCGTGGGGGGGGGGGGGGGGGGCGCGGGGGGGGGCCGCTACCAAGGGGCACGCCACCCCCCGTCCCGGGGTGTTTCGATAAGTACAGCCCCCCGCACGCGGAGGGGGCCCCAGCCGGTTAAAAAGATC
>JASJKW010000260.1:0-8665 GCA_037621305.1 Pseudomonas sp. | reverse complement strand
CGGGGCTTGTCCGGCGCACGACTATCGCGATCAGCGATCATCCTCATGGATCGAGGACGGGTGGCGGCACAAAGGCGCCACAGTGATATCCATATAAGGGAACAGCGGCAAATTGCTGATCAGGTCCTGCAATTCAGCGTTATCTTCCACATCAAAAATACTCACGTTGGCGTAGCTGCCGGCTACACGCCACAGGTGACGCCATTTGCCCTGGCGCTGCAGCTCATGGGAATACGCCTTTTCCCGCGCTTTGATTTCGTTGGCTACTTCCGCCGGCATGTCCTGGGGAATATTGACCTTCATCTCGACTTTGAACAGCATGGTTATCTCCTCGGTTATTTGCGGCGGTATTCAGCCAGCTTGTCTTCGTCAATTTCGACACCCAGGCCCGGGCCGGTAGGCAGGTCCACGCCGTTGTCGTTAAAATTAAGCGGCCGTACCACAATGTCGTCTTTCATCAGCAGCGGGCCGAACATCTCGGTGCCCCAGTGCAGAGTTTCCAGAGTTGACCAGGCATGCAGCGAGGCTGCCGTACCGATAGTGCCCTCCAGCAGCGTGCCGCCATAAAGACCGATACCGGCGGCCTTGGCGACTGCCGCCTGTTCCAGGGCGCGCAGTGGGCCACCCGCCTTGGCGATTTTCATGGCCACGGCACCACTGAAACCTTCAGCGGCCAGCTTGTACATGTCAGTGGCATCGGCCACGGATTCATCCGCCAGAATCGGGATGTGAAACTTGGCAGACAGACGGGCCAGCGCAGCAAAATCCTTCATCGGCGTGGGCTGTTCCACCAGATCAATACCGGCAGCCTGCAGTTCAGCCATGCCCCGGGCGGCAGTCGCCTCATCCCAGGCCTGGTTCACGTCAACCCGCACACTGGCCTGATCACCCACGGCAGCCTTGATAGCCGCTACGTGGCGCACGTCATCCATCAAGGGGCGAGAACCGATCTTCAGTTTGAAATCGCAGTGACGCTTGGAGGAAATCAAGGTCTTGGCTTCGTCGATATCCTTGGCGGTATCGCCACTGGCCAACGTCCACAATACCGGGATGTGCTGGTGCACGGCTCCGCCCAGCAGAGCGGACATGGGCTGATTCAGACGCTTGCCGAGCAGATCCAGCAGCGCGGTTTCGATAGCGGACTTGGCGAGATTGTTACCGCGACTGGAGCGATCCAGCATTACCCGCAGGGTATTGATGTTATTTGCCAGCTGACCAATCAGCTGTGGCTTGAAATAGGTGTCGATGGTAAGTTTGACGCTTTCGGGACTTTCCGGGCCGTATGCCAGACCGCCGATGGTGGTCGCCTCGCCCAGCCCCTCGAGACCGTCCGAGTCCTTGATGCGCACGATTACCATGGTCTGTACGCCCATAGTGGTCATCGAAAGCTTGTGCGGCCGGATGGTCGGAATATCGACCAGGACGGCTTCAATGGACTGGATAGTGGCGGACATGTGTTCTCCGAATACGAGGAAAAATGACTGTGAGCCGAACAATATGAAGTTTTGGTTACGGCGACCAATATTGATTAAGTAACCAGCGATACCCTGGAGGTATGGATGGAGCTAAGACACCTGCGTTATTTCGTCGCAGTCGCGGAACAACGCAATTTCACCCGCGCGGCCGAGAAGCTGTTTATCGCCCAGCCGCCCCTGACCAGAGCCATCAAGCAGCTGGAAGAAGAGATCGGCGTAGAACTGTTCATCCGTAAAGCCAGAGGATTGGAACTGACCTCCGGCGGCACCTATTTCCTCGCTCACGCACAACAGATTCTGGATAAGGTAGAAGCCACCATCGCCGATACCCGACGCATTGCCCTGAACCGCAAGACCATTTTCTCCATCGGTTTCGTGCCCTCGGTGTTCTACGGTCAGCTGCCGTTGATGGTCCGTCGCCTGCGGCAGAACAAGAACCTGGAGATAGTGCTGCACGAACTGAAAACCCGGGAACAGATCGACGCCCTCAAAGCCGGCAAGATCGATATCGGCTTTGGCCGCCTGCGCATTGAGGACCCGGAAGTGGAGCAGGAAAGCCTGTTCGACGAACCCCTCATCGCCGCCCTGCCCGCCGGCCACCCGCTCACTGCCAGACCGCCGACCATGAAGGAGCTGTCTGAAGTACCCATGGTCGCCTTCCCCTCCAGTGCCGGCCCCAACTTCGCCGACCTGACGCTGGGGCTGTTTCGGCGGCGCGGACTCAAGGTCAATGTCATCCAGCAGGTCAATGACCTGCAAACCGCCCTGTCATTGGTCGCCTCGGACATGGGCTTCACTTTAGTACCGGAACAGGTACGCCGCCTGCAGCGTGAAGATGTGGAGTTCATGCCGCTGGAAGATGACAACATCACCACCCCGGTCATCGCCTCTCGACGCAAGGGCGAAAACCCCAATGCCATCATGCGCCTGACCAACACCATTCTGGCCGAGCTGGTGGACAACCGGATCACCGGGCGCTATCCCTGATAGGCAAGACGGACCGACGCAATGCACTTGACGGAACAAATCAGCTGGACGCAAGATGTTCGCATGTAAAACATAAGTTCGCATTACGAACTCCGAACAACCAGTCAATCGGATGGATAATCACATGACCTTCTGCACTCATAACGGCCGCACCATCAGCTACCGCCTGCTCGGCCAGACCAGCAACCCCCTGCTGGTACTGGCCCATCCGCTGGGCATGACCCAGGGTATCTGGGATGACATGCTGCCAGAGCTGCTCGGCAAGTTCCGCGTACTCACCTGGGACCTCCCCGGCCATGGCGCCAGCAGCGCCTGGGCAGAAGGCTCCGACGCCATCGAAGCCGAAGACCTGGCGCAGGAAGCGTTGAGCCTGGCCAAGCTGGCCGGTGCGGACAGCTTCCATTTCGCCGGCACCTCCATCGGCGGCGTGATCGGTCAGCAACTGCTGAGCCAGCACGCAGACAAACTGCTATCCGCCACCCTGACCAACACCGGGCCGGTCATTGGCACCCCCGACGGCTGGCTGCAACGCTCTGCTGACGTCATGGAGCAAGGTCTGGTCGCCATGGCCGAAGGCATAGTCCCCCGCTGGTTTGGCCCCCGCGCCTGCGAACAGCAACCCGCCCTGGTCGAAGGCTGGCGCGTACAGCTGGGCCGCACCGACAAACGCAGCTACGCCCTGCTGTGTGAAATGCTCGGCCGCTGCAACTTCAGCGACGCCTTCAAGGGCAAGAAGCTGCCCAAAGTACAGGTCATCGCCGGCACCGACGACGTCGCCACCCCACCAAGCGCGCTGGAAGCACTGTCAGCAGCACTGGGTGTAGCAGCGCCTGTAGTGTGGGAGATTGGCCATGTACCGGCGGTAGAGAGCCCGGAGAAAATGGTGGAAGTGTTCAAGCAGTTAGTTTAAGCCGCTACTATTCGCAGATCATCGGCACAGGGTGCAATGCCCTGTGCCGGATCAACACACGACGTTCATGCGATATAGAGGTTCAATATAAGACTTGGCGTACCTTAACGCCCTCCACTTATCGATCCGCCCCATTCCTCGATCATCCTAGTCAAACCGGGTAATCTGGCCTCTGACATTCACAAGGACGCCGATATGCCAGACGCACTAACGCCCGGGCTCTACGACTTATTAAAAACGTCTGAACTCGCGGCCGCGATCGAACGGTCCGATTTAAATGAATACGCCGAAACCCTATCTAGCGAGCTAAGCCATGAACGGCTAAGCGCCTTTCTTGCTCAACAGCTATCGCAGCTCTTGTCTGGTATCAGCGGCACACCTCAAGAGAAAGTTCTTGCCCAGGCTACCTTGGTCAATGATCTGCTTGTGCATCTGCGTAGCAGATTTAAAGATGCGCAGAATCAAACCAATTTAGTCACGCCGCCGGCCGTCGTCCGATCCCTCTACCCTGGTAATTTAAAACCTGAACTGCCCCAGATCGGCGTGGCTCAGCCTTGGCTTTTTACCGCTGGGAAAGACTCTCCCGGTCTACTAAATGAGCTACAAGCCGAGCTCGCCTCATGCGACCAAGTGGATATTCTGATCAGCTTTATCACCGTGTCCGGGGTGCGGAAAATCATCGACACGCTCAAGCGCATAACTGCCACTGACGCAGCTGGACGTTCACAAACCCAAATCCGGGTGTTAACCACGACTTACGTCGGCGCTACAGAACAAAAAGCCCTCGACATGCTCGGCGATCTGCCTAATACCGAGGTGCGGGTGTCGTTAGACGGCCGTCGTACCCGACTGCATGCTAAAGCATGGATTTTCCAACGCAAATCGGGATTTGGTTCAGCCTATGTGGGTAGCGCAAACCTGTCTGGCGCGGCGCTAATGGGAGGCCTGGAGTGGACAGTAAAGTTTACCGAAAAGGGCCAGCCGCACCTTTTCAATCGGGCTCAAGCTCACTTTGAAACCTTATGGGAAGACGGCGAGTTTCAGGTTTACCACCCCGGCAACCAAGAACACCGTGAAACCCTTAAGCAAGCACTTAGGCAGGAAAGCGGGAGAAATTACACGCCTTTTAACACCACCTTCCTGTCCGTTGAGCCGAAACCGTTCCAGCAAGAGATCCTGGAACAATTAGAAGCTGAACGCTCACAGGGACGGAACCGAAACTTGTTAGTCGCGGCGACCGGTACCGGTAAGACAGTAATGGCTGCCTTCGACTACCGCCGCACATGTCGAAAGCATGGCGGACAGCCCCGGCTGCTGTTCGTCGCCCACCGCTTGGAAATCTTGCGCCAAGCTATGTTCGTCTACCGTCAGGTGCTCAACGATAATAATTTCGGTGAATTACTGACTGGCGACCATCAGCCCGACAGCTACGAACACCTATTCGCGAGTATTTCTACGCTCAATAACCGCAAACTACAGTACGAGCTGGGGGTTGATTACTGGGACACCGTCGTAATTGATGAATGCCACCATATCGAGGCTCCAAGTTTCGAGCGTTTAGTTACGGACATCCAGCCTAAAACCCTGTTAGGTCTGACCGCCACACCCGAACGTGCGGATGGTAAAAACATCCTACGGCATTTCGATAACCGTCCCGATGGCACGCCTGCGGTGCAATTACGCCTTTGGCAAGCATTGGATCTTCAGTTGCTTTGCCCTTTCGAATATTACGCCTGCGACGACGATACGGATTTACGGAGCGTGCCGTGGCGGCAACCAAGCGAGACTGCTGTTCTGGGTCAACTCGTAACTGGTAACCATGCCAGGGCAAAATCCATTATCCGTGCCTGGGATAACTTGGTTACCGATCCCCGACAATGCAAAACCTTGGCGTTCTGCGTCAATGTGGCTCACGCCCAATTTATGACGGAATGCTTCAACGCAGCAGGGATAATTGCTCGCACCATTACATCCGATACCCCGCAGCAGGAACGCGCCCACATTCCCAAGCAGTTAGAACGCGGCGATATTCACGTAATAGTCACCGTGGATATTTTCAACGAGGGAGTCGACCTGCCTTTTGTGGATACGTTACTTTTGCTGCGTCCGACCCAGAGCGCGACTGTTTTTCAACAACAGATTGGACGCGGGCTGAGGCTGGACGACCGGAAGCAAAGTTGCCTGATTTTAGACTTTGTTGGCCAGCATGCAGCCGACTTTCGTTTTGACCTGCTCTACGGCAGCATCACCGGACTTAGTAAGCGCGAGATTCTCGAAGGCGTTGAAAATGGTTTCGGCCGCTTACCAAGCGGGTGCCACATTCAGCTTCAAAAACACGCCCGTGAGCAAATTTTGTCCAATCTTCGCCAGATGTTGAACCAAAATTGGCGCAGGCTTCAGCAAGAGCTCATCGCTTACAGCAGTATCAAAGGCACCCAAAACGTTGAGCTGGATAAGTTTCTTCATGATCAACAGCTTGAATTGGAAGACATTTACCGCCCTGGCAGCGGTAGCAAGTCTGGCTGGACAAACCTAAAGCGGGATGCAGGCTTATTACAGCACCAGGAGAGCCCGGAAGAAGCTTATTTTAGCCGTCGATTCGCTAGTCTGTTGCACATTGACGATAGCGACCAGCTGAAGCTGATTAAGAAGGTGGCGGAGCGCCGAGGTGACTACGATGCAACGAACCATGAGGAAGCCACGCGCCTACAGATGCTGGCTTATCAGGTGGATGGGCAAACATCCCAGATAGGGGCTGCGAAGGGCTTTCTCCAGCGACTGCAGGTATCAGAGCCGATTTGTGAAGAACTAGCACAGCTGTCCGTCCACCTGCTTGGCAACGTTACCCATCTCTACCATCCACTGGCTGGATTGGAGGGCACCCCGCTTAAACTACACGCGCCTTATCACCTACGGGAGGTTCTCACCGCAGTTGGATTCCTGACCGCACAAAAACGGGTGCCGTTTAGAGCGGGAGTATTGTTGCTTCAGGAGATTAAGACAGAGCTACTCTTCGTTACCTTGGACAAAAGTGACGCTACTCATGAGGGGGTCGCGTATGACGATTACGCTATTAGCAGCAAATTGTTTCACTGGCAGTCGCAAAATAGCGCAGCTCCCCACACCGCTGGTGGTAAGCGTTACCTTCAAAGCCCGGAGAATGGCTGGAGGTTTCAATTGTTTGTGCGATTGAATAAGGCGTCGCCGTACTATTCATGTGGCCCGGTTAGCCTGCTGAAACACCATGGAGAGAAACCCATGAACATCACCTGGGAGCTCGCTTATCCGCTGCCTATGCGTCTATTCCAGAAGTTTTCTGTTCTGAAGGGGTAATACTCCCTTACTAGCGCGCCGCAGCAGCACCGCTCCCATCTGCATGCTGAACGGGCGCAGCCACTGTTGAGCATCTCCAATGTTGGATTGCCGATAGCAGAGCGTCTTATGAACGCTCCGCTATCGACCGGCTTTACACCCGCTCGATGAGCATGGCGATGCCTTGGCCTACGCCGACACACATGGTGCACAGCGCATAGCGACCACCGGTGCGTTGCAGCTGGAATGCAGCTGTCATCAGCAGGCGCGCCCCGGACATGCCCAGTGGGTGACCCAGGGCGATAGCGCCGCCGTTGGGGTTGACCCGGGCGTCGTCGTCGGCGATGCCGAGTTCACGCATGACCGCCAGGCCCTGTGCGGCGAAGGCTTCGTTGAGTTCGATGACGTCGATGTCATCAATGCTCAAGCCGTGCTTGTCGAGCAGTTTGCGGGTGGCCGGTACCGGGCCGATGCCCATGATGCGCGGCTCGACACCGGCGGTGGCCATACCGAGAATTTTCGCGACCGGCTTCAGGCCGTGGGCCTGTACTGCTGCTTCGCTGGCGACCAGCATGGCGGCGGCGCCGTCGTTGACGCCGGAAGCGTTACCGGCGGTGATGCTGCCGTTCTCGCGGAACGGCGCAGCCAGTGCACCCAGCTTGTCCAGTGTGGAAGCGCGCGGATGTTCATCGGTATCGAATACCAGCGGTTCCTGCTTGCGGCGCGGGATGCTGATGGCGACGATTTCTTCAGCGAAGATGCCATCGGCCTGGGCGCGGGCAGTTTTTTCTTGCGAGCGCAGGGCAAACAAATCCTGGTCTTCGCGTGAGATCGAGAACTGTTCGGCGACGTTTTCCGCGGTTTCCGGCATGGAGTCGATGCCGTACTGCTTTGTCATCAGCGGGTTGACCAGACGCCAGCCGATGGTGGTGTCTTCGATCTTCTGTCCCCGGGCAAAGGCGCTGTCGGCTTTGCCCATGACGTAGGGTGCACGCGACATCGACTCGACGCCACCGGCCAGCACCAGTTCCATTTCACCGGCACGAATGGCGCGGAACGCAGTACCTACCGCGTCCATGCCCGAACCGCACAGACGGTTCAGCGTGGTGCCAGGAACACTGGTCGGCAGGCCGGCCAGCAGTGCCGACATGCGGGCGACGTTGCGGTTGTCTTCGCCGGCCTGGTTGGCGCAACCGAGCATGACTTCTTCGATGGCAGCCGGGTCCAGATCAGGCACCTGCTCCATGACGGCCTTGATGACCTGAGCTGCCAGGTCATCGGGGCGCACAGTGGACAGGGTGCCACCGAAACGGCCGATGGCCGAACGGCGGGGATTACACAGATAAACGTTACTCATGACTGACCTCGAATTGCGTTATTGACCGGCGTGGTGAGCGGCAGTGCGTGCTTTCAGTTCACGCAGCACTGTCAGTTCCTGCTCAGTCGGCACTGGGGTGGTTTCCAGTGTGTCGGCAAAGCGGATCTCCCAGCCAGTCGCTTCAATCACCTGCTCGCGGGTCACGCCCGGGTGCAGCGAGGTGACTACCAGCTCTTTGCTGGCGGGATCAGGCTTGAGAATGCACAGGTCGGTAATCACCACGGTCGGGCCACGACCGATGTTCGGCACGTTGTCCCGCGCCTTGCCATCACGACCGAAACCAACAGTGGTGATGAAGTCCACGTCTTTCACGAAGGTACGCTTGGAGTGCTTGACGGTGATGAAGACTTCCTTGGCGTTGGTGGCGATTTCAGGTGCGCCGCCGCCGCCGGGCAGACGTACCTGCGGGTTGCGGTAGTCGCCGATCAGGGTGGTGTTCAGGTTGGCATAGCGATCGACCTGCGCAGTACCGAGAAAACCAACGCTGATATGACCGCCCTGCAGCCAATAGCGGAACATTTCCGGTACCGACACTGTGGTCAATGCCGAGGCGCACGGTTCGCCGTCGCCGATGGACAGCGGCAGCACATCCGGCTTGGTCTG
>JASJKW010000259.1:0-8214 GCA_037621305.1 Pseudomonas sp. | reverse complement strand
ACTCATGGTCAAGATACTGCGCGCGGGTGGCAAACTCCCGGCTGGGCCGGTGCTGCTCCTGATAACTCGGTTCATTATTGTTCATATGCCGACATCCAGAAAATGTCGGCCAAAGATACAGACAGAACCCCTACCCGGCTTCCAGACCTTCAAACTATTGAAGAGCCTCCAACCCTGTGCTAGATGCTTCGAGCTTCAGGCGCGCGGCAAGGGAAAGGCGATCACCTCGTCAATACATTCTGCACCCAGCGCCAGCATCACTAACCTGTCCACACCCAACGCCACCCCGGCGCAGGTCGGCAGACCCTGCTGCAAAGCTTGAATCAGGCGCTCATCCACCGGCAGAACGGGCCGCCCCAAACTCTCGCGTTGCTTCTGGTCGGCGGCAAAGCGGCGTTGCTGTTCGGCCCAGTCCGTCAGCTCGAAGTACCCGTTGGCCAGTTCCATACCGTCAATGAACAGCTCAAAGCGGGCCGCAGCGGGTACCCGGTCATCACCTTCCACGACCTGAGCCAGCGCTGCCTGGGACGCAGGAAAAGCGTAGACCATGGTCGGCTCCCGCAGTTGCGGCTCAATGCAGTGGGAGAACAGCAGATTGAGCCAGCCGTCGCGATCCAGCTCGCCCCGGAAGTCGCACCGCGTGATGCCCAGCTCCGCCAATACCGACTCGTCGCAGGCATGGATATCCACATCCAGATGTTCGGTAAACAGCGCAGCGTAGGTCACCCGCCGGGAACGTCCGCAACCCAGCACAGCATCAACCAGATCATCAATCTCATCCATCAACTGATGATGATCAAAGCCCACTCGATACCATTCAAGCATGCTGAATTCAGGATTATGGCGGCGACCGACCTCACCGTTGCGATAGACGCGGCACAGCTGCCAGATGCAACCACTGCCGGCCGCCAGCAGACGCTTCATCGGGTATTCCGGCGAGGTATGCAGATACAGCGTCTGCGCCCGTCCTCCCCCTTCGGGAACATAGTCGGTGGCAAAGGGAAACAGGTGCGGATCACTCACCGCCGCAGCGGACAAGCTGGGGGTTTCCACCTCCAGCACCTCGCGCTCGGCAAAAAAACGCCGGATGCCATTGATGATTTCGGCGCGCCTGCGCAGATTATTCAAGGGTGCTGTCGGGTGCCAGTCGTTCACGCCATACTCCGGGAACGGAACGCCGGTGCCTTTCGCAAAGGGCGTCTATCTGAGCTTTTTCTGATGTGCATATCAATTACCTACTTGCGCAGCCTGTGGCCTGGAATGGGCGTCTACGGACGACTCTGGGCTGCATTATGCCACTCACTGATCGATGGTGCGGTCCCTGGCACGCTGCAGAGCATCACCGAGTGGCCCTACCTTCGGCCGCACCCCTGCCATATGGCCGGCACGCGAGATGGCATGCGCCGTCAGCGGCGCGCTCACCAGCAACACGACAATTGCCAGGAGAATGGCGAACCAGGCGTGGCCTGCCGTGGCAAATAGCGCCCCCAGCAATATCAGAATTGCCCCAAGGGCGCCCGCCTTGCTTGCTGAATGCATCCGACTGTAGGCATCAGGCAGTCGCCATACGCCAAGCGCCCCCAGCAGACTGAACAATGCACCAAGCAGCACAAATACCGAGCCGAAAAATGCGATAAGGTCATTCATTCGTTGTCCTTCTGATTCCGCTGCTCCAACCGACCATGGGGATCGTCGCTGCTGTGAGTCCCCCGGAACAGTAACGTGAAGGCAACACTACCCAAGAAGCTGACAACCGCCAGTATGATGGCTACATCCAGCAGCACTTGCTGTTGCCTCATCATTGCCAATACAGTGCCCCCTGCCACACCTATCATGGTTAGCGCATCGATGGCGACAGCCCGATCCGGCCTGCTCGGACCGGCCAGCAACCGCCACATCACCAGCAGCGTGCTGAGAATCAGAACACCGCCGGCCAGCGGCAGGACCCAAAACTGACCAGCCAAGACCACGTTCAAAGGCCACCTCCCAGCGGTCGAACCCAGCGCATGAGGCGCCGCTCTATTTCGGCAATTGCGCCGGTGACAGATTCAATCGAACGCGTATCCAGAACATGCACAAACATCTCCCCTGTGCGCGGCTGGTAGTCCAGCGCCAACGTGCCCGGCGTCAGAGTGAGTAAGCAACCAATAAGCGTGACCAACCGCTTATCCCGCGTCTGCACAGGCACGCGAACAACAGCGGATTGGATCTGCAGGCGCGGATTCAATACGATCTTCGCCACGTCCAGCGACGCATGGAACACCTGATAGGTAAACCAGGAAACAAAAACCACACCTGCTTCGATGCGCATCGCATACAGACGGCTGGCATCATGAACCAGTCCACAGAAACGAAATAGCGGGTATAACGCTGCAAACGCCAGTATCCAGTAAAGCGGACTCGCCTGAGCCAGCAGCACGGCCAACGCCGTGGCGAGCAGCAGATGCAGGTACACCATCATTCGCCCCCGCCATTCAGCAGTTGCAGATAGGCGGGCGCTTCGATCAGCTGGGCCGACGCTGCGATGGCATAGTTCATTACCGGGCCGGCAGCCAAACCAATCATCACCGTGATCAGGGCCAACACCGCCACCGTGAACCAGGCCCCACGCGGTCCGTTGCCCGCCACGCCAATCTGCTGCGGATCAGGATGCGCCTTGAGAAACGTCTCATTCCAGATCTTGCTCATCGATAACAAGGTGAAAATGCCTGTAAATAACACAAAGAACGTTGCCACCCAGATCCCGGCATCCAGACTGGCCTTGACCAGTACGAATTTGGCCCAGAAACCTGACAACGGCGGTATGCCTGCCAATGACAATGCAGGTATGGCAAAGAGAATGGCCAACAGTGGCGCACGAGCATACAACCCGCCCATCGCCGCCAGGCGTTCGGAGCCGGTCAATCGTGCAGCGATACCGCCGACAAAGAACAGATTGGCCTTCACCACAATGTGGTGAATCAGATAGAACACCGCCCCCGCCAATGCCAGCGGCGTGGCCAGCGCCAGACCAAGCATCATGTATCCCACCTGACTGACGATATGAAATGACAATATGCGGCGCACTTCGGTCTGCGCAGCAGCCCCCAGCACACCAATAATCATGGTCGCACAGGCCACCCACAGCAGCACCGAATGGACCATACCGGATTCCGGCCAGAGCAAGGTCACCAGGCGAATCAGTGCGTACACCCCCACCTTGGTCAGCAGCCCGGCAAACAAGGCTGAGACCGGCGTCCAGGCCACGTGATAGCTGGCCGGAAGCCAACCAAACAACGGGAAAAGTGCAGCCTTTATCGAAAATGAAAGCAACATCAGAACAACGCCCAGCCACGCCCCCGAACTGGCTTGATCGGCGCGGAACAGCACCGCCAGCTCGCCCATGTTCAATGTACCGGTTGATCCATAGACCAGACCGGCCGCGAGCAGAAACAGCAGCGTCGCCAGCATGTTCAGCACCAGATAGGGCATGGCACCCGACAGGCGCCGCGCGCCGCCGCCCAAGGCAATCAGAGCGAAGGAGCCGATCAGCAGAACCTCGAACCAGACGTAGAGATTGAATACGTCAGCGGTGATGAAAGCGCCACAGATACCGGCCAGAAGCCCGTGGATAAACAGATGAGTATCGCGCAGAAAATCGGCTGGCATGGGCTGGCGGAAGCAATAGACCAGCGTAGCGAGTCCGATCACCCCGGTAATGGCGACCATGACCGCCGACAGTCGGTCTATCACCAGACTGATACCGTACGGCACAGCCCATCCACCCATCTGGGCACTGAGTACCGCGTCCTCGGCGGCGATGGCAACCAGATAAAAACCAGCGAGCAATAACAGGCTAGCGCCCGTCATGCTGATGACGGTCACCCAGGCGTGGTGACGCCTGACCAGTAACGCGAGTAGCAGGGTCGACAGCGGGATGAGGATGGGCAGTACAATCAGTACATTCATGATTTTCCCTCCTCTGCTGGAGGATGGGGTTCTTCTTCATCCTCATCCGGGGCAGGTTGCTCAGTCACCTGACTGACTCGATCGGTGTTCTTGTCTCCATGCAACTCGTGGGTCCGTTTGAGCACCGAGAGCGCAAACACGAAGAGCGCAAAACCGATCACGATGGCGGTGAGCACAAGCGCCTGGGGCAGCGGGTTGGCCGAGTCCAGCACATCCTGACCAGAGAAGGTGAAAGCGGCTTCGCTGCCGGCAAGGCGGCCTGCCGTCAACACCCCCAGGTTGATGGCATTGCCCAGCACGGCGATGCCCAGTACCACGCGCATAAGATGCCGGCTCAGCATCATCCACACACCCAGCGCAGCCATGATGCCGGCAGTGATGGCGCCAATCCATTCCATCAGGCAGTCCTCCCGATCAGATTACGCAGCATATGCATGACTGAACCGAAAACCGTCAGAAACACACCCACATCGAATAGCAATGGCGTTCCCAGTTTTACACCGAAAGGTTCAACCCAGAGCCCCGTCATGAAAGACAGTTCGGCCACCAGACCGAATAGTCCAGCGCCCACCGCACAGGCCAGCCCGACACCGATGATGGTAGGCGGTGCAATGCGTGACAACCCGCGCTGCATGCCGCGCCCGAATGTCACGATCAACAACGTGAACCCGGTCGCTGCGACTAGCCCCCCAATGAAACCGCCGCCCGGCAGGTTATGTCCCCGCCAGAGAATCGCCAGCGACACCACCAGCAGGACGGTCGCCAATGGGCGTATGCCCTGACGCAACATCAGCGAGCCGAACTCCGGCAAGCCGCGAGGCTTGAGGTCGGGCAATTGCCCTGCGCCCAGCAGCGTCGAAGCTGCCAGCGCGGCAATAGCCACCACCAGAATCTCGCCCAGCGTATCGACCGCCCGAAAATCCACCAGAATGACATTCACCACATTGCTGCCGTGTCCACTGGGAAGACTGTTGGCCAGGAACCAGTCGGCCAAATCACCCGGCAACGGCTGACTGACCGCGGTCATGATCAGCAGGGTCACTGCCAGACCGAAAAGCACTGCTACAACGGCACGCCAGATACTCGCACCGGCCCCACTTCCGCCGCTGGCCGGCACCGCCGGCATCCGCCGCAATACCATTGCCAGAAATACCACGGTCAAGGTCTCGACCATCAACTGGGTCAACGCCACATCCGGCGCATTGATCGAAACGAAGAACAGTGCCAGACCCAACCCGCTGGCGCCCAGGGACGCGACCAACGCAAGACGGCCAGCCATGAACGCAGCTCCCGCAGCGCCGCCCAATGCCAGCAGACAACCCAGCAATCCCGGTACAGTCACCCCGGACAGCGCATGGCTGTCAAAGGGCCTGGCGTTCATCATCAACAGGCCGCCCAGTACACTGAGACTCACCACCAACGTCATCAGCGCCATATGCAAACGCAGGGAGCCATGCTGGAATAACCCGGCCACGGCACCAGCAAACTGGAACAGGCGCTTGAGCAGTTTGTCCCAGAGCAGATCCCCGCTGAATTTCCACATGCCCCCCAGTCGGTTTGCCAGGGCACGAACGGCATTGGCATTGAAATAGAACACCGTGCCGAGTCCTAGCGTCAGAACGCTGGCAATCACTGCCGGAGTAATCCCGCCCCACAGGTAAAGCCCTACGTCGACCTTCTCGCTGGCCACGGCCTGCACCGCAGTGTTGATCAGCCAGGTCTCCGGCCACTCATTCCAGGTACCCAGCCCCAACCCGCCCACGGCCAGCAACAGCGGGCCTATCCACATCAACGGGCTGACCTCATGGGGACTGCGGCTCAGTTTGCACGGCGCGCCCAGAAACGTTTTGAAGAAGATCAGACCGGCGGCCGCAACCAGAAGCGCGTTGGTCAGGATCATCACCACCGTAACCGTCCAGCCAATCGAGCCCATTTCGATAAGCCCGGCGTACTTGAACTCCTTGGCAATAAAGCCAAAGAATGGCGGCAGGCCAGCATTGGAAAAAGCCGCCAGCCCGACGGCGATGCCGGTAAGTGGCATTAGTGTGAACAAGCCACTCAGACGCCGGATATCCCGCGTGCCGGTGGCATGGTCTATGGCCCCTACGGCCATGAACAAGGCGCCTTTGTAGAAGGAGTGCGCCACCAGATAAAGCACAAACGCCTGCAGGCCATGGCTGGTGTTGGTGCCGATAAGCATTGTCAGCTGACCGAGGACGGTGACGGTGGTATAGGCCAGCATGCGCTTGAGGTCATATTGACGAATGGCCAGAACAGCGCCCAGTAATGCCGTCAACGCTCCCAGGGCGATCAACACCGTGCTCCAACCCAAACCACCACCCAGCGTGGGATTGAGACGGGCCAGCAGATAGATACCGGCCTTGACCATGGTAGCGGAATGCAGATACGCGGAGACCGGCGTGGGCGCGTTCATCGCATTGGGTAGCCAGAGATGGAAAGGGAATTGCGCCGACTTGGTAAAACAGCCAATCAGTACCAGAACCATGATCGCCGGGAACAAAGTATGGGCCTGCACCACATTGGTCTGCAGTTGGGAAAGTTGCCAGGTGTCTCCGGCAATACCCAGCAGCACCAGCCCCGCCAGCAATGCCAGACCACCACCACCCGTAATGAGCAGGGCCTGCAGAGCGGCGCGGCGCGATTCGGCTTTCTCATGGTTGAAGCTGATCAACAGATAGCTCGCAATACTGGTCAGCTCCCAGAATACAAACAGGGCGATCAGATCATCAGCCAACACCAACCCGAGCATGGCCATCATGAATGTCAGCAGGTAGGCATAAAAACGGCCCAGCTGCGGATGCTCGTGCAGATAGGCGCCGGAATACATCACTATCAGCGCACCAATTCCGGTAATCAGCAAGGCGAACAACAGTGCCAGACCATCCAGGCGCAAGCCCAGCGCAACATCCAGCATAGGGACCCAGGCAAGGCTTTCAAACAGCACCCCACCTCCCGCCACCTCGGAGATCTGCAGAGCAAACCAGATGAAACTGGCAGCCGGAACCAACGCCAGAATCAGACCAGCATGACGCTGGGCAATACGCCATACGAAAGGCGCACATAACCCATTTATGAGGATGGCTAACAGGCTGACCAGCATGGTCAGTTCGGTCTCGCCGGGAAAAGGATTGGCATTGAGTTGCTGAGCTCCGTTAAATCATGAGCTCACAACTTACACGTTTCAGCCATGCAGGAAAATCTGAAAGAACAAGGTATTCCAAGCGTTCCCGGCTAATCCGCAAGGCTTATAAATAAGAAGAGAAAAGCCGGCCGCTGTAGCACTTTGAATCACATTTCCATGTAGAGGTGACTTGCTCCACAGATCTGGCCGTGGAGCAATAGACTGCAGTTATCAGGCGCGACCAACGTAGTCAGCGGTACGGGTATCAACCTTGAGCACGTCGCCCACGTTGATGAACAGCGGCACCTTGACCACTGCACCAGTGACCAGTTTGGCTGGCTTGTTACCGCCGCCGGAGGTATCACCACGCATACCAGGGTCGGTCTCGGCCACTTCCAGTTCGACGAAGTTCGGCGGAGTAACCGCGATCGGCGCGCCGTTGTACAGAGTGATGGTGTAGATGACCTGTTCCTTCAGCCAGTTGGACGTGTCCCCCACGGCCTTCTCGTCTGCGGCAAATTGCTCGAAGGAGCCGTCGGTGGCCATGAAGTGCCAGAACTCACCATCGGCGTACAGGTACTCCATCTCGCGGTCCATCACATCGGCGCCTTCCAGCGATTCGCCTGATTTGAAGGTACGTTCGTTGACCCGACCGGTCTTCAGGTTACGTACCTTGACCCGGTTGAAAGCCTGTCCCTTGCCCGGCTTGACGAACTCGTTCTCGAGAATCGCACAAGGATCGCCGTCGAGCATCACTTTGAGACCCGACTTGAATTCGTTGGTAGAATAGTTGGCCATACATTTCCCACTTACAGTTTGAACGGATACATCCGAAATCGCGCCGACCGATGGTCACTGCCTGACGTAGCATGCAACGTCTGACGGATGCCCTGCCACCCATGCGCGGAAAAACGCAATGATACATGGAACTTCAGCCGCTGTTGAGTCTGTCAGCTGGCAAAACCTGCTGGCTCAGAGTATTACCGACCCCAGAATGCTATTAAGTCGCCTTGATCTGGATCCTGCACTGCTCGGACCAGCCCAAGCCGCCAGCGCCGACTTTCCGCTGAGAGTCCCTGAACCCTACCAGAGCCGCATGCAGCCTGGCAATCCCCAGGACCCCC
>JASJKW010000258.1:0-5261 GCA_037621305.1 Pseudomonas sp. | reverse complement strand
CCATGTAGTCGTAAGCACGCCCCCAGCGACGCAAAAAATCAGCGACATTGCCACTCTTGTAATTCAGGTTGAGTTTGCGGCGTCGATAGAACAGGCGGCCCTCCGCGCCCAGCTCCTTCACCAACTGCGCCCAGGCGGCCTGCTCCTGCAGCCATACATCCGGGTCACGACTGTCGGACAAGATGAAGAAGTCGAAGTGCTCCAGTTGACCAGTACGCTCAAGGCTACGATAGACAGCGCTCAGTCCGCTCAGGCTGCGCTCCACCGACTCATGATAGATCGGCATGAGAATCGCCGTACGGGCCAGCGGAGTCGCATTCAGGGTTGCCGCATCCTGCTGGCGTAGCAGTGAATGCCGGTCGCCGCCCAGACGCCGTAGCACGAAACCGGCAACGGCAATCCAGAAGCCGAAGGATATCCAGGCAAACAGAATGGCGAACAATACCAACATGCCGATTTCAATGCCGTTGCCGCCGTGGTAAGGCAGCACCGACAACATGAACCAGCTGGCCAGCAGCGTTTGCCCCAGAACCAATATCAACAGGCAGCTGCGCCGGAGCAATGCCACCTTCCACCAACGGTCGCGCCCTCTGGCGTTATCGACAATGTGCGTTTGCGCGGCGACGGGCATCATCAATAGTCCCCGTAGCCGATACTGCCTCGCCGCAGGGGCGGAACCACCGGCGCGGTCGGAATCTGGCGGCCCACAGGGTCAACGGAAGCCAGTGCGCCACTGTCCTGCAGGCGCTGCATGCAAGCGCCGAACAGATCAGCAGAGCCTTCCGCAACGCTGTCGGCCATCGCCTGCAGCGCAGCACGCTCAAGGTCTGGCGTCAGCTCCTGGCCTGCCCAACGCAACCAGGCAAGCACACGGCGCAATGCGACTTCAGAAACGGCTGCGCGCATGCTGTCTCCTGGGATTAATTGATGACATTCAATACATCGCTGCCCGGTGCGAGTTGATAGGTCCAGGTTTCGCTCAAAGCCTCTTCGCCTTCAAGCAGGAAGGCGCGGACTGACAAGGGTCGATCGGCCGCCGGCCGCACCAGCATGGATAATCGCCAGCGTTTGACGGCAGGCACGTATTCGACAAAATGTTCGATCAGCTCACCATCCTCCAGGGCAGTCACCTCCCCAGTCACAGGCGCATCCGCCTGGCGCTCATCCAGTGGTCCGCCGGCAAAATCGACAATTACCCGTACCGCGCCATCGGCGTCACCGCCGCCGATCCGCTTGCCGTCACCCAGAAAGCTGTCCACGGCCTGCGCCATCGGGCTGTCCGCCAGATCCGCTGCGCCGAAATGGGCGGTATAGGAGAACGTATGGGGGCCGTTCGCCTGCAACTTGGTGTCGGGCGTCCAGAACGCCACAATGTTGTCGTTGGTTTCATCCGGTGTTGGCAATTGGGTGAGTACCACGTGGCCCTTGCCCCAATCGCCCTCGGGCTCGATCCAGGCACTGGGTCGCGTGCCGTACCCCGCCTCGGCATCCATATAACTGCGGAAATCGGTATCGCGCTGGATCAGACCGAAGCCACGCAGCGCCTCGGTGGAGAAATAATCCATGGTCAGCGAAGCCGGATTGTTCAGCGGCCGCCACAGCCATTCGTTGCTGGCGCCGTCATGCACCAGCAGCCCGTCACTGTCGTGCACTTCCGGCCGCCATTCACCATCCGGGCGCAACGTGTTCTCGCCGTAATAGAACATGCTGGTCAGCGGCGCTACGCCAGCCAGCTCTATCTCGTGTCGGGGAAACAGCACTGATTTGACCTGCATGCTGGTTTCATCACCCGGTGTGACAGTGAATTGATAGGCGCCGGCCAGGCTCTTGCCGTCAAGCAGGCCGTAGAAAGTCAGGCTCTTGGCGTCCGCAGCGGGCTTTTCCAACCAGAACTCGGTGAACGCGGGAAACTCCTCGCCGCTGGGCAAGCCGGTATTCACTGCCATACCCCGCCCGGACAAACCGAAGTTGTTATGCCGACCCACCGCGCGGTAATAACTGGCACCGGCAAATACCAGGAACTGATTATGGATATCCGGCGCATCGAAGGGAAAGGTCAGTTTGAAACCGGCAAACCCCAGGTCCGCAGGCATCAGCTTCTCGATTTCACTATTGGGGTAACTGAACTGCGTCTTGTCAAAGGCCAGCGGCTCGGCCTCGCCATTCTCGATTATGTTGATGCCCACCGCATGCTGGTAAAACAGTCCCGGCGGTATCAGCATGACACTGAAGGGGCCGTCATCTTCCTGCCACAGATTGCTTTCAGGCTTGAAGCGGATGCCCTGATAATCGTGATAGCTCAATTCCTGGAGAAATCGGGGAACCTGTTTCGGCGCCTTCCAGGCGCTGCTCGCCAACGTCTCGGCTTTATCGATAACGGTCTGAAATTGAAACTCTTCTGCTCCGACAGCCAACGGCATTACCCAGAGAAATGAGCACACCAAACGCCTCAATCCCATTGTCATCCTGCAGCCTCCGTAGATCCGTGAATGATGAAAAACCGTTGCGTTTCGGTACTGAGGGTTAGGTCGTCAACCGCCGAGACAGTTCCCTTCACAGCACGCTGTAGGCAACCAGTCCGCTGACACCCAGGGTGAAGGTGTAGCCCAGCAACACCAGAACACCATCACGGGCAATCATCGACAGACCGAAAATGGTCAATGCCACACCAGCGCTACTGGCGGCGAAAGGCCCGGGTTCCAGCTGCGGCAAGGTCACTGCCAGCACCAGACAGACCAGTGCAATCGGCCAGCTACCGGGGCCATCCACCAACAGGCTAAACCTCTGTTTCACCTTGCGGTCGATAAAACTCGCCGGGCGTCGCAGCCATTGGGTAGCCTTGGCCAGGCTCTGTTGTTTGATCTTGCGGCGCAGGATCCAGC
Organism: Pseudomonas sp.; assembly: GCA_037621305.1. Taxonomy (GTDB): domain Bacteria; phylum Pseudomonadota; class Gammaproteobacteria; order Pseudomonadales; family Pseudomonadaceae; genus Halopseudomonas. Next base: position 2,379 of record JASJKW010000258.1, on the reverse strand, counting down.
CCGGCAGCCAGATACGCTTTTTGCGCACCAGCATCTGCATCGAAAGCAGAAAAACCACAACGCCCATGGTCGATGGCAGACCGGGTATGCCGCTCAACGGGGATACCAGAATCACGCCGATCAGCAGCAGTACCGGGCCGAATGAACGCTTGCCAATGGTATCCATGAGCATGTCCAGGGAAACATGCTCCTCGCCCTCCCCGGCTTCATCCATGCAATCCAGCAGCGCCTCCAGATTGCTCAGTTTCTGATTCATGCATTGTCCTCTGCGGTGCTCAACTGCATCTTCTGGCTCAGCTGTCGATACCAGCGCAGCCCTATCCAGGCTGATGCGGCGATATACGGCAAGCCACCAAGAACCCACATGATCAACCCGGCAAGCTGCTGGTCCTGCAGGTCCCGGGCATCGCCGTAGAACGGCGCATGGGCAAAGGTCAGTATCGCGCCAAGAATCCCGGTGTGCATCAAGGTAAACAGCAAGGCCAGCAAGGCCCAGGGCCCGCCGGAATGGCGGCTCTGCAGCACCGCCCACCAGAACAGCCCGGCGGATACAATGAACATCATGTGCTCCACCGCATGCCACCAGGGATTATCCAGCGCCAGAATGTAGAAATACGGGGTGTGCCAGAACCACAGGATCAGACCATGCAGCCAGGCCATTGCCATCGGCCAGGACGCCAGCTTCAATAACCAGCGGTACAGCAGCAATACCAAACGACCGCCACTGCGGATCATTTGCGCCAGCGGCTGAGCCAGCACCCACAGCGGCGCGATGACCACCATGAACAGCATGTGCTGAGTCATGTGGGCCGAGGCGCTGGTCTCGGCCCACTCATCCAGCGGGCCGGCAATGGCGAACAGGCACAGCGCCGAACCAAGATGAAAACACAGTGATCGCCACCAGCCGGTCGGGCGCAGCCACTGGCCGATCAGAAACAATAGCCAGAACACCAGCAACATACCGACGCTCAGCAGCGCGCTGATCAGATCTGCCCCAGCGCTGTTGAGGGGGCTGTGTGCCAGCACCACCGGGCTGAGCAGGCCGGCAGTCAGCCCGACCACCATAGCTCTGGAGGTCATACACATGGCGGCAGGAACCATGTGGGCATTGCCAGCACCAGAGTGGCAAAGGCCGACAGCAGATAGAGCCCGGCCGAGGTACGCGCAATGAAGCGCCGATTCGGCTGGGTGTCATCCGGGGTGGCGCGGGCACAGCGCCAGGCCGCCATGCCCAGCAACACAGTCACCAACAGCGTGGAAAACCAGAGCAGCGCATTGATCCAGGTCAGCGCGCCCTGCGCAGGATCCGGCGCCGCCACCTTGCAAGCCACCGAGAGCCCGCCATAAAGCACCACGAACCAGATGGCCCAGACCGTCAGCCCCATGAACAGATGCAGTGGATGCGAGAATGTCATGTGCACTCCTTACCAGGCCATCGGCAACAGGATGAAGGCGGCAAAGCTGAGCCAGAACACACCCAAGGTGTAACTCCAGAAAGGTTGCAGCACCATCGGCTCGTAGGGCAGCTGCGCGCCGACATAACCATAGCGCACGCGTACCGCCTGCATTGCCGTCACCACTGCAGCCACCACCCCGTGAAACAGCAGATAACCGAGCATCACCACCAGTACCGCATCATGTGCCGAGCTCGTCGGCGACAGATCTGCGGTCAATGCCAGCCAGGTCAGCAGCACCAGATGCAGCCCCCCCAGCAGCGCGACCAACCACAACCCTTCAGCCAGCCGGGCGGTCACGCCTCGGCGCAACCGGCGTACCAGACCGTGGTACAGCAGCACCCCACCGCTCAACAGCACACCGCTGACCAGTAAGGGTATCAGCCCCAACGGCCCCTGATCCGGCGCCTGCCATTGCGGCGCAGCGGTCCACAGATAGAACCAGCCGAACAGCAGTGAGGCGTAGAGCGAGCCGTTGGCCATCAAGGTCACCAACATGCCCCAGCGCCCGGGACCATCGAAGGTTCGCGAATGCAGTGGCGGGTCCACCGGATCATCCTCGCGTACCGGCGCCGATTGCGGATGGGCACCGTTGAACCAACTCCAACGCAGCATGATGACAGCAGCGACCAATGCCGAGCCGAGGGCGAGCCAATAAAACTTGGTCAGCAGACTCAGGCAGACCACCGCCAGTACCACCCCGGCCTGTAGCGAAATCCAGGAGTTGGTCGGCAGATGAATGACTTCACGCACGCGACCGGTAACCGCGTCCGAGCCCCAGGTTTCCCGCCGCTCATGGCGAATGCAGGCCATGGCATGCTTGCCCTCTTCTATCTCGAACGGCAGTTGCGGGTTGTGCCACAGCGGGTGGCGACTGCGGATATCCGGCAAGCTGATGAAGTTGTAGGTGGTTACCGGCATGGCG
>JASJKW010000257.1:0-3697 GCA_037621305.1 Pseudomonas sp. | reverse complement strand
CGTAGAAAGTATCCATGTACCGAGTGTACGTTTCGCTCGGGAGCGACGGTCTGGCTGGCAGCCGACAACGCCTGGCCCAGCACCTGCCCCCCAAACAGCTGGCGGAAGCCCAGATCCTCGCTCACGCCACGGAACAGGTTTTCCTCGATCTTTTCCAGCGCCAGCAGGCGAACCAGATTATCCAGCATGTGGGTCATGACCACTCCTCAACTCAACACCGGTAACGCCCGGATTGTACGACTCAGAGTGCGCGACAACGCGACGCACCGAAAAGGCGAAGATTTTAAACCTGAGCGGCCCATTGTTACAGCTTTTTGCTTATCTTCACGGAAATCAGGCTAAACTGCCGCGCATTTCGTCATGGTATTCGACTATGCCCTCATCACCTTCCTCCAGCGCAGCGGTTATTGCGGTCATTGGCGGCGGTCCCGCCGGGCTGATGGCCGCCGAACGGTTGGCCCGAGCCGGGCTCAGCGTCCAGGTCTATGACGCCATGCCGTCGGTGGGGCGCAAGTTTCTGCTGGCCGGCATCGGCGGCATGAATATCACCCACTCCGAACCTTCCGGGCCGTTCGTCGGTCGTTACCGGGAAGCCGCACCCTGGGTGGGTCAGTGGTTGCAGCAACTGGATGGCCCGGCGTTGCGCGAATGGATCCATGGCCTGGGAATCAATACCTTCATCGGCTCCTCGGGCCGGGTCTTCCCCACCGATATGAAGGCCGCGCCGCTGTTGCGCGCCTGGCTCAAGCGTCTGCGCGAGTCCGGTGTCAGTCTGCATACCCGGCACCGCTGGCAAGGCTGGTCCGGGCAGCAGCTGGTGTTCGACACGCCGCAAGGTCAGGTACAGGTGACAGCCGATGCGGTAGTGCTCGCCCTGGGCGGCGGCAGCTGGGCACGCCTGGGCTCGGATGGCGCCTGGGTGCCATGGCTACGCGAACGTGGTGTTGAGGTCCGCGGCCTGTTGCCCGCCAACTGCGGCTTTACCGCCGATTGGAGCGCGCATCTGCGCCAGCGTTTTGCCGGACAGCCGCTGAAACAGGTGATCGCCCGGATCACGGACAGCGAGGGGCAATGTCACGAAAGACGGGGCGAGTGCATCCTGACCGAAGACGGTCTTGAAGGCAGTCTGATATATGCACTCTCCGCTGAACTGCGCAACCTCATCTGCCGCCAGGGGCACGCCGAACTGCAATTGGATCTGGCGCCTGACCGCAGCCTGCAGCAATTGGCCTCGCTGCTCGCGCAGCCGCGCAGAGGTCAGTCCCTGTCTGCCGTACTGCGCAAACGTGCCGGGCTCGATCCGTTGAAAACCGCCCTGCTGCATGAATGTCTGAGTAAAGGCCAGCCGGCCGATCCCGAGCAACTGGCAGCAGGCATCAAGGCCCTGCCCGTTCGCCTGACCGGCACCCGCCCTCTGGACGAAGCCATCAGCAGCGCCGGCGGCGTCACCGCCCGGGCGTTGAATGACCAATTGATGCTGAAGAGCATGCCGGGCGTGTTCTGCGCCGGAGAAATGCTCGACTGGGAAGCGCCAACCGGCGGCTACCTGCTCACCGCCTGTTTCGCGAGTGGCCATATAGCGGCCGATGGTGTGATCGACTGGCTGGGCGACGCTACCACTACCAAGTAACCCGCGACCAGCCAGTACAACGCTAGAGTCAGGTAGGGACAGAATTCTCCAGAAGCAGTCCTTCCAGCTGCGTCATCACCCGCTCGGGCTGCAGTCGGGTAAAGCACAGCGGCAACTCCTGGCGCAGGTCAAACTGCTTCGCATCGGCTGGCGTCGGCTGGTACTTGCAGGTCTTGCTCATGCAGGGCGCGCAGGGAAAGTCGCTGGCCATGTGGATCTGTACCGCACCATAAGCACCGGTAAAACCGGGATTGGTCGGACCGAACAGCGAAATGGTCGGCACATCCAATGCAGCGGCCAGATGCCCCAGACCCGTATCGACAGCAACGCAGGCACGCGCACCGGCGAGTATCCGCGCCATGCCGGCCAGCGGCATCCGGGGCAACACCTGCACCCCTTCAATATCCGCAGCTATGCGCTCGGCACGCGCCTTCTCGGCGTCATTGCCCCAGGGGAGCCTGACCTGAACGCCCTGTTCGACCGTCAGCTGCGCCAGACGCTTCCAATACAGCTCTGGCCAATGTTTGGTGACCCAGGTGGTCCCGTGCAAAAACACCACGTAGTTCTCGGTCGCCTGTTCGCCGGCCAGGTAAGCGTGGTTCAGACCATAAAGCCCGGTACCGGCAGGCACCTGATAGCCCAGTACCTGGGCAAACAGCTGCCGCACGCGTTCTACTGCGTGCTGCCCCCATGGCACATTGAGGCGTTGATCATACAGTCGACTGGCCAGCGGTTCACGGGCTGAATCACGATCCAGACCCGCTACCGGCGCGTCGGCATAGCGGGTCAGCAAGGCGCTTTTCAGCAGGCCCTGCGCATCAATGACCAGATCGTACTTGTGATTCTTCAGGCGTTGTTTGAAGCGCCGCCACTCGCCGGAACGCAGCGTTTTCAGCGGGCTCTTGCGCCAGCGCCGAATGGCCACGGGAATCACCTCGGCCACCGCCGGATGCCAGAGCGGGATCTCCGAAAAGTTCTCCTCCACCACCCAGTCAAAACGGATACCGGGAATCGCCGCCTGCGCATCGGTCAGCGCCGGCAGGGTGTGAATGACATCCCCCATGGACGAGGTCTTGATCAGCAGAACACGCATGATTACAGACTCTGAGGGTCGGCCAGCGGGTCGCCGACCAGGCGATCCAGCGCACCTATCACCCGCTGCGGGTCAAGATCACGCAGGCAGTTGTAGTGGCCGAAACGGCAGGTGCGATCGAAACAGGGACTGCAATCCAGCCCCAGACGCACCACCTCTACCTGCTCGGCCAGCGGCGGCGTGAAATCCGGCGAGGTCGAACCGTATACCGCGACCAGTGGGCGATTCAGTGCCGCAGCCACATGCATCAACCCCGAGTCATTGCTGACCACGGCGGTGGCGCAGGACATCAGATCGATCGCCTCGGCCAGACTGGTTTCGCCAGCAAGGTTGCTGGACTCCTCGCGCAGGCCGGGAATCAGGCGACCACGAATCTGCTCGCCAACCGGATGATCCTTCTTCGAACCGAACAGCCAGACCTGCCAGCCCTGACGGATCTTCTGGTCCGCCACCGCAGCGTAATGCTCGGATGGCCAGCGTTTGGACTCGCCAAACTCAGCGCCCGGGCACAACGCCAGGACCGGACGATCCAGCTCCAGACCAAAACGGGCCAAAGCCTCTGCTCGGCTGGCCGGGTCGATCTGTAGCGTCGGGCGAGGATAGGGGCGCGTCAGCTGGTGATCGCGCTCCCATGCCAGCGCCATGAACCGCTCGATCATCAGCGGGTACGCGTCCTTGTCGAGTACCCGGATATCGTTCAGCAATCCATAGCGCATTTCCCCGCGCCAACCGGTGCGCTGGGGAATGCCGGCAAAAAACGGCACCAGGGCCGATTTCAGGGAATTGGGCAACAAAATGGCCTGGTCGTACTGACCAGCCAGACTCTTGCCGATACGACGGCGGCTGGCAATATCCAGCACACCATGGCCCAGCGGGAAGCTCAGCGCCTGATTGACCTCGGGCATGCGCTCGAGGATCGGCCGACTCCACTCCGGGGCCAGAACGTCAATGAGACAGTCCGGGCCGTGACGCAG
>JASJKW010000256.1:0-3690 GCA_037621305.1 Pseudomonas sp. | reverse complement strand
CACGGGGAGCGTGGGAACCATCGTTTGGGGAGGGCTCTGCGTCCCGACCCCACGGCCGTGTGTACTGCCCGTTCGGACGCAGGAGCGTCCAGAGCGTGGGAACCATCGTCTGGGCCGATTCAGGCACTCGCTTTGACTGCCTCTCTCAACTCCTTCCTCAGCTGCCGGGCTGCGTCGACCATGGCTCCCAGCGCGGCGCGGGTTTCTGTCCAGCCGCGGGTTTTCAGGCCGCAGTCGGGGTTTACCCATAGGCGCTCGGCGGGGATGACGCGCGCGGCTTTGCGCAGCAGGCGTAGCATCTCCGCTATCTGCGGCACCCGTGGCGAGTGGATGTCGTAGACGCCGGGGCCGATCGCGTTGGGATAGGCGTAATCGGCGAAGGCATCCAGTAACGTCATATCCGAACGGGAGGTTTCAATGGTGATGACGTCGGCGTCCATCGCGGCGATGGAGTCCAGAATGCCGTTGAACTCGCTGTAGCACATGTGCGTGTGGATCTGCGTGGTATCCGCCACGCCCGATGCGCTCAGGCGGAATGCCTCAGCGGCCCATTGCAGGTAGCCCCGCTGCGCAGCAACACGCAACGGCAGCCCTTCCCGGAACGCCGGTTCATCGATCTGAATGATCCCGATCCCCGCCGCTTCCAGGTCATTCACTTCATCACGCACTGCCAGTGCCAGTTGCCGGGCACTGATTTCCCGGGAGACATCCTCCCGTGGAAACGACCACATCAGCATGGTCACCGGACCGGTCAGCATGCCTTTTACCGGTCGCTCGGTCAGGCTCTGGGCGTGTTGCGCCCAGGCAACCGTCATCGGTTGCGTACGGCTGATGTCGCCGATGATCAATGGCGGTTTCACGCATCGCGAGCCGTAGCTCTGCACCCAGCCGAACCGGGTGAAGGCGTAGCCACTCAGCTGTTCGCCGAAGTATTCCACCATGTCATTACGCTCGGCTTCGCCGTGCACCAGTACATCCACTCCGAGCTCTTCCTGGGCCCGAATGACACCGGCGATTTCCGTCTGCATGACGGCGATATAGTCCGCTTCGCTGATCTGCTTCTGTTTATAGGCCTTGCGGCTGGCACGGATTTCCGTGGTTTGCGGAAAGGAACCGATGGTGGTGGTCGGCAATAACGGTAGCTTGAGCCGGTCCTGTTGCGCAGCGGCGCGCTCGGCAAATGGCGACGGACGCTGGCTGTGCTGCGGTTCGATGGCTGCGAGGCGCGCGGCGACCTGTCGATCATGGATACGCGGCGACGCAGCCTTCGCGGCCTTGGCTTGCGCCGACGCTTCCAGAGCCGCAATGACGGCCGGGCTCTCCGGTGTGTCGATGGACCGCGCCAGCAGGCTGACCTCTTCGACCTTCTGTGCGGCAAAGGCCAACCAGCTGCGCAGTTCGGTATCCAGCTGATCTTCACGTGCCAGGTCCACCGGGCTGTGCAGCAAGGAACAGCTCGGTGCTATCCAGATGGCATTTCCACGGCGCTCGGCAGCCTGCTCCGCCAGCTTGTGCGCCTGCTGCAGGTCGCAGCGCCAGACGTTGCGCCCATTGACCAGCCCGAGCGACAGCACTTTGTGCGCGGGCAGCTGATCCAGTACGGGCAGCAGCTGTTCGGGCGCTCGGACCAGATCCACGTGCAGTCCCTGGATTGGCAACCGGCAGGCCAGCGCCAGGTTGTCATCCAGTGCGCCGAAATAGGTCGCCAGCAGTTTTTTCAGCGGCACGCCCTGCAGGTGGCTCCAGGCATATTCGAAGGCGGTTTTCCATTCAGTCGGCAGGTCCAGCGCCAGTATCGGTTCGTCGATCTGCACCCATTCCACGCCCTGCTCCGCCAGCCGGGTGAAAATCTGCAGGTACACCGGCAACAGCCGATCCAGCAATTCAAGGCGATCAAATGCCTCGCCCTTGGTCTTGCCGAGCCACAGATAGCTCAGCGGCCCGAGGATGACCGGTTTGATCTTGTGGCCCAGCGCCTGCGCCTCATCCACTTCGTCAAACAGCTGCTGCCATTGCAGGCTGAAGCTCTGGTCGCGGGTGAATTCGGGGACCAGGTAGTGGTAGTTGGTATCGAACCACTTGGTCATTTCACAGGCAAAGGTGTCCTGACCACCATGGCTGACGCCGCGGGCCATGTGAAACAGCGTGTCCAGATCCGGCTCGCCTTCGGCGGCGAAGCGCGGTGGAATGGCGCCAACCATCAGGCTGTGGGTGAGTACCTGATCGTACCAGGCAAAATCCCCCACCGGCAGCAGCTCGATACCGGCGTCGGCCTGCTGTTGCCAGTGTGTTGCACGCAATGTGCGGCCGACCGTCTGCAATTCGTCGGCGGTAATCTCTTGCGCCCAATAGGCTTCGAGGGCTTTCTTCAGTTCGCGATCGCGGCCAATGCGGGGGTATCCAAGGGTGTGCGCCAGCGCCATTTCCATCTCCAGTTGTGTCTTGTTGAGCGGCGTGTATGGTCAGCCCTGGCAAATAATGAATCAAACTCATCATGTTAATGATAAACTTCGATTTCATTCATGATAAGGAAGTGACCATGCTCGAACTTCGCCATTTGCGCACGCTCGCCACGCTGCGCGAGGCCGGTAGTCTGGTGGAGGCCTCCGAGCGACTGCATCTGACGCAGTCGGCGCTGTCCCATCAGTTGAAGGATCTGGAACAGCGACTGGGTACCAGCCTGTTTGTGCGCAAGACCAAGCCCATACGTTTCACGTCCGCGGGTCTGCGATTGCTGCGGCTGGCGGATAACCTGCTCCCCCAGGTGCGTCAGGCGGAGCGGGATCTGCAGCGGTTGTCGGGTGGTCAGGCTGGCCGGTTGCATATGGCGATCGAGTGTCACAGCTGCTTTCAGTGGCTGATGCCGACCATCGACCAGTTCCGCAATGCCTGGCCTGAGGTGGAGGTGGATTTTGCCTCGGGCTTCTTCTTTGCCCCACTGCCGGCGTTGGCGCGCGGTGAACTGGATCTGGTGGTGACCTCCGATCCGCAGGATATTGCCGGAATCAGCTACGTGCCTCTGTTCACCTACGAGGCGATGCTTGCCATCGGTAATCAGCATCCGTTGACGGAGCGCAGCTATATCGAGCCCCAGGATCTGGCCGGGGAAACGCTGATCTGCTATCCGGTGGAGCGCAACCGACTCGATATCTTCACCCAGTTTCTGGAGCCGGCCGGGGTTGAGCCCACCGATGTGCGCAATGCCGAGCTGACCATCATGATGATGCAGTTGGTCGCGTCGGGCCGGGGCGTGTGTTGTCTGCCGAACTGGGCGATCACCGAGTACCTGCAACGCGGCTACGTCACCGCCCGCCCGCTGGGCAGCGAGGGGCTGTTCGGCACGCTGTATGCCGCAGTGCGCGAGGACATGCTGGACATGTCCTACATGCAGGACTTTCTGCTGACCGCAAAGGACATTTCCTTCGCTACGTTGGAAGGGGTCAAGGCCAAGGTGGTGGAAAGCGCTTGAGTGGCTGAGTGCTGACTCGAGACCAGATCGCTCCCACGCTCCTGCGTGGGAATGCATGGCGGGATGCTCTGCGTCCCGGTTCTGGCGCTGTGCAGGCGGTTGGTTCGGACGCAGGAGCGCCCACACGGCGCGGTTACCACGCGGGAGCGTGGGAACCATCGTTTGAGGAGGGCTCTGCGTCCCGCCTCTCACCGTCGTGCGGGCTGCTGGCTCGGACGCAG
>JASJKW010000255.1:0-4483 GCA_037621305.1 Pseudomonas sp. | reverse complement strand
AAAAACCAATAGCGTCGATGTCGCAGTAGCGCACAAGCGACCGTCACCGTCATGCAGTGTCGCTTCGGCAAAAGCAACGCGCCGACCCATGGAGACCACACGCCCCACTGCTTTCACCAGACCACTGCGCTCAGTCAAACCTCGGATATAGGATATCTTCAGCTCCAGCGTGGTATAGCCTTGTCCGGCTGCAAGCCGGGTATGTACGGCTATACCGCATGCACTATCCAGCATGGTCGCTGCGTAACCGCCGTGCACCGAGCCAATCGGATTATAAACGCTGCGGTCGGGCCTGCCCTCGAAGACGGCATGCCCATCCCCCACCTCAACCAGTGAAACCGCCAGGGTCTGTCCCATGGGGGGTTGCTCCCCGGTCGCCATCAGCTCCTGTAACTGGGCCAACCCACTCAGGGCTGCTGAAGATTCTGTTTCGGCGTTACTCATTTTGGCCTCCTCACCAGGGCTCATGGAATGGTCGCACTTCGGCGAGAAAGGACCACGCACCCCGTGGCTGGTGGGCAAGATGGAAAATCTCATCAGCGATCGCTGCGGGCTGAATGAAAAAATCATCCTGCGCATCCGGCAAGCGCTCCCGTTGCCAGGGCACGTCAATGACCGCATCAATGATCAGATAGGCAACATGGACCCCTTTGGGGCCGAGGTCACGGGCGATGGATTCAGCCAGAATCCGCTGGGCGGCCTTGGTTGGTGCGAAGCCGGCAAACGCCGCCTTACCCCGCTGCGCGGAGGTATTGCCTGTGACAATCAGCGCCCCTTCGCCCGCCTTCACCATCGCCGGTGTGGTCAGCTGAGCCAGGTGCAGCAGCGCCATGGTGTTGATGTCAAAGTTGCGCTGCAAAACAGCGGGGTCGATATCCATGAAGCCGCCAAAAGCGCCGCCCACAGCGTTGTGGACAACCACTTTCGGCGCACCGATACGCGAGATCACCGCCTGCAACGCAGCGGCGTCTGTCACATCACAGGGCACGGCAATGGAGTCCGGTATCTCTGCTTCCAGGGCAGCCAGTCTGTCAGCATTGCGCGCCAGCATGGCAACACGGTAGCCACCGGTGGCGAAACGACGGGCCACCGCAGCGCCTGTCCCAGGGCCGACACCGGTTACCAGAGCAAGAGGCTTGTTGTCGGGTTGCATTATTTTTCCCCTTGGAGCGCGAGGTGCTCTCGAACGAAATCAAGACGGTCATTACCGAAAAACATGGTTTCACCGATCATGATGGTGGGCGAGCCGAATACGCCTCGCGCCGCCGCTTCACGGGTATTGGCGGCGAGCGCAGCCACGGTGTCTTGATGATCAATGCGCACTGCAATCGGTTCCGGATCTATCCCCGCTGCCGCCAATACAGACAGAATATCGCTGGTCGAGGTGAGCGACTTTGGCTCACCCCAACACGCTCGGAACAAAGCACCGGTAATAGCCGCCGCTTGCTCAGTAGAGTCTGCTGCCAGCACAGCGCGCGAACAGGCTTCGCCATCGGTGGTCTTCATATCCCCGGGGTTGAGCGGCACCTTGTAACGCTGCGCCCAACGGCCAAGATCAGCACGGGCGTAGCGCCCCTTCACTGCGCAAACCAAGGTCGTCGGCACGTTGCCGACCTCCTCCATTACCTTGAGCACCGACATCGGTCGCAGAACAATGTCCACGCCCAACTCGGGGAGTTGGCTGTAGGCCAGGTAGCTGTAGGGACTGCGAAAATCAAAGAAGAACTCAAGCGATGGGGTCATTTCAATTCCTGCTCTGTAATTGGATCAGCGGCTCGCCTATACATGATGCTTGTCATGAATGGAATTTCGATTATGATGACCATCATGTAAAAGTCAACAACGTTTAGCGAGAAATAAAATGAAGGTCAGTAGAGAGCAGATGGCAGAGAACAGATGCAGAATTCTGGAGGCTGCCAGCCGATTATTTCGCGCCAAAGGATTCGAGGCGGTCAGTGTGGCTGAGGTGATGAAAGCGGCAGGCCTGACCCATGGCGGTTTCTATGGACATTTCCGCTCCAAGGATGAGCTGATCGCCTGCGCCCTGACGACGGCCTGTCGCTCCACTCCCAGCATCGGGTTGGATATCGATTCCTATATCAAGGCTTATCTGTCGCCGCGCCATCGCGACAATGTGGCCGGAGGTTGCCCGCTGGCCGGATTGAGTGCCGAGACATTGCGCCAGACTCCCGAAGCCCGGGCGGCGATAACGAACGGTTTGCTTGGGCAGATCGAGCACATGAACACCGCCCTGCAGGAAAAAGGCCTGGCCGATAGTCGGCGTGCTGCAGTCGGCAGCCTGGCCGCCATGGTCGGAGCACTGATGTTGGCCCGAACCTCTGATGACCCGGCCCTGTCCGACGAGATACTGGAACAGACACGCGCCTGGATAGATGCAGCAAACAATCAGAGTTCTCACACCTGATCAACAGGACTGAGTACACAGCTGTCTCCTCCATGAAAAAAGCCCCGAGGCGTTAACCGTCGGGGCTTTTGAGGTGCTGCCAGAGCCGACTCGATCAGCTCTTGCTGGCGCGCTTGCGGTCAGTCTCGTTCAGGAACTTCTTGCGCAGACGGATCGACTTGGGCGTTACTTCAACCAGTTCGTCGTCATCGATGAATTCCAGCGCCTGCTCCAGAGTGAACTTGATCGGCGGTACCAGGGCGATGACTTCATCCTTGCCGGAGGCGCGCATGTTGTCGAGTTTCTTGCCCTTGGTGGGGTTGATCACCATGTCGCTGTCACGGCTGTGGATACCGGCCAGCTGGCCTTCGTACACTTCCTGGCCTGGCTCAAGGAACAGCTTGCCGCGGCTCTGCAGGGTTTCCAGCGAGTAGGTCAGTGCCTTGCCAGTGGCCATGGAGACCAGTACGCCGTTCTGACGATGGCCAACATCACCACCCTTGATCGACCCGTAGTGACTGAAAGTCGACGTCAGGATACCGGTACCGGAGGTCATGGTCAGGAAGCTGTTACGGAAGCCGATCAGACCACGGGCCGGAATGGTGTATTCCAGACGGACACGGCCCTTGCCATCCGGCGCCATGTTGGTCAGATCGCCCTTGCGCAGACCCATCTGCTCCATCAGCGCACCCTGGTGCTGCTCTTCGATGTCGATGATGACGTTCTCGTAGGGCTCCTGCTTCTCACCGTCAACGACCTTGATGACCACTTCCGGACGGCCAACGGCCAGCTCGAAGCCTTCACGGCGCATGGTTTCAATCAGTACCGACAGGTGCAGTTCACCACGACCGGAGACCTTGAACTTGTCAGCCGAATCGCCTTCTTCAACGCGCAGGGCAACGTTGTGCAGCAGTTCCTTCTCCAGACGCTCCTTGATGTTACGGCTGGTGACGAACTTGCCTTCCTTGCCGCAGAACGGCGAATCGTTGACCTGGAAGGTCATGGATACGGTCGGCTCGTCCACGGTCAGCGGCGGCAGGGCCTCGACGTTGTTCATGTCGCACAGGGTGTCGGAGATGTGAATCTGGTCCAGCCCGCTGACACACACAATGTCGCCGGCCTGGGCTTCATTCACTTCCACCCGCTGCAAGCCGGAGTGGCCCATGATTTTCAGGATGCGGCCCTGGCGCTTCTTGCCGTCGGCGCCAATGGCCACCACCGGGGTGTTGGTCTTGATCTTGCCGCGGGCAATACGGCCAATGCCGATAACACCCAGAAAGCTGCTGTAGTCCAGCTGGGAAATCTGCATCTGGAACGGGCCTTCCGGATCCACCGCCGGCGCCGGCACGTGGTCAACGATGGCCTGGAACACCGCGTCCATGTTATCGCTCAGGTCTTCATGGTCCAGGCCTGCAATGCCGTTCAGAGCGCTGGCGTAAACGATCGGGAAGTCCAGCTGCTCGTCGGTAGCGCCGAGGCTGTCAAACAGGTCGAACACCTGATCGACCACCCAGTCCGGGCGCGCGCCCGGGCGGTCAATCTTGTTCACCACAACAATCGGGCGCAGGCCGGCGGCAAAAGCCTTCTGGGTGACAAAGCGGGTTTGCGGCATGGGGCCATCAATGGAATCCACCACCAGCAGCACGCAGTCGACCATGCTCATGACCCGCTCTACTTCGCCGCCAAAATCGGCGTGTCCCGGGGTGTCTACGATATTGATGTCGTAGCCGTTCCACTTCAGCGCCGTGTTCTTGGCCAGAATGGTAATACCACGCTCTTTTTCCTGATCATTGGAATCCATCACGCGCTCGTTCTCGAGCTCTTTGCGATCCAACGTGCCAGACAGGCGCAGCAGTTTATCAACCAGAGTGGTTTTACCATGGTCAACGTGGGCAATAATGGCGATATTACGAAGCTTCTCAATCACAACTTTAGTCCTGCGGCATGCTTGCAACGACCTGAGAGGGTCTTAACGAGGCCAGGCCTCTGATGCCGTCTCAAATCCATAAAATGAACCCATTCGCTGGCGCCGGGCGGGGCCAGGCTCCGACGCATGAAACGACGGCCGAAGCAATGAGG
>JASJKW010000254.1:0-9414 GCA_037621305.1 Pseudomonas sp. | reverse complement strand
TGCACGGTCGGTCATGACGTGGAAGAGTTTATCGGGGTAGTTCAGCGCTACGGCGCATCTCAAGACGTGCAGCGGCTGATTGATGCGGCCAAGGCAGGCCCATCAGTGGCAAGAGCCAACATCGCACATGCATGCGGCACCTGTTTAAAGGTCACTGCCTAACATAGACACAAGCTAGACGGATTTCACATTATGGCAAAGCTCAGTGAGGCCGCGCAGCGCTTCATTGTGCAAGCGCTTGCGTGCTACGACACGCCTACTCAAGTTGCAGAGGCGGTCAAGGAAGAATTTGGTATCGATGTCCCGCGTAACCAGGTGGGGCAGTACGACCCGACGAAGGTATCAGGTCGCCAGTTGTCGAAGAAGTGGAGCGATCTGTTTCACGACACGCGCGAGCGGTTTCGCAAAGAGGTGGCGGAGATCCCGATTGCCGATCAAGCCTACCGGCTTCGCCAGCTTCACCGTATGGCGAACGAGGCGATGCGCCGCAAGAACATTGTCCTGGCTGCTTCCCTGATGGAGCAGGCTGCCAAGGAGATGGGAGGCATGTTCACCAACAAGCGGGAACTGAGCGGGCCAGGCGGAAAGCCCATGGAACATAGGACGGTGGTGGTCGATGAAAAATCAGTCGCTGATGCCGTCTCAGCACTTGAAGATGAGTACTGATGTTGATCCTGATGTCCTGCGCCAAGTAGCAAAGGTTCGCTGTCTGGATGAAGGGCTATTTTTTGCCCGGTACTTCTTCAAGCAGCGGATAGGCAAAAAGATGATCGTCGCCCCGCACCACAAGGTGATCCAGCAAACGCTTGATCGCGTGGTGGCAGGTGAGATTACCCGCCTGATCATTAATGTTCCACCCGGCTATACAAAGACCGAGCTGGCAACGATCAACATGATTGGGCGAGGTCTGGCGCTGAATAATCGCGCCCGTTTCATGCACCTGTCTTACTCGCACAATTTGGCGCTACTGAACTCAAGTACGGCGCGGGGCATTGTGAAGTCACAGGCCTATCAAGGCATGTGGCCCATGGTGCTGCGCGACGATGCTGACAGCAAGGCCATGTGGTGGACTGAGCATGGAGGCGGCGTATATGCGTCGTCCGCTGCCGGTCAGGTCACTGGCTTTCGGGCCGGCCACATGGAGCCAGGCTGGCAAGGTGCGCTGATCATTGACGATCCGGTCAAGCCTGATGATGCATACAGCGACACTGTGCGGGGCGGCATTAACGACCGATTCAACGAAACGATCAAATCACGACTGGCGATTGAAACCACGCCGATGATTGTGATCATGCAGCGGATTCACTACCAGGACTTGAGCGGCTATTTGCTGCGTGGCGGGTCCGGGGAGAAGTGGCACCATTTGAATCTGCCGGTGATCATCGACAACAGCTTGCCGTACCCGGAAGAAAACACACACGGCATCCCGATTGACCATGGTCTGCCTGATGGCTGGCTCTGGCCTTTCAAGCACAACGAATCGCACCGAACCGCGCTGTTTTCTCACCGGCGAACGGCTGAGGCGCAGTACATGCAGCGGCCACGGCGGTTCAATGCCGAGGGAGCGCTGTGGACTGAGGCGCTGATTACGGCAGCCCATGCCCTACAGATACGGCATGAGCTTGTGCGCACGGTGGTGGCAGTTGACCCGGCCACGACAGCCAGTGATGAAAGCGACGAGACCGGCATTGTGGTGGCCAGCTCTTACGGAGCAGGCGACAACCGTCAGTATTCGGTAGATGGCGACTATAGCGGCAAGTACAGCCCGAATAGCTGGGCGCTGAAGGCGATTGGCGCATACGAGCAGCACAATGCCGACGCTATCGTTATCGAGACAAACCAGGGCGGCGATATGGCTGAGTCCACGCTGCGTAATGCAGGATTTAAGGGCCGCATCGTGCGAGTCCAGGCCAACACCGGCAAGTTCGCCCGAGCTGACCCTATCTCAGCACTTTCTGAGCACGGCCGGGTTGCACATAAAGGCGCTCTGTACCTGCTCGAAAACCAACTTATGGAATACGTGCCAGCAACAGCCAAGAAGTCGCCCGACCGGCTTGATGGCATGGTCTGGGCACTGACTGAGCTGGGCGGCGTACAGGCAGTGGGCCTGATGATTCCAAAGCGCCTACTTCAAGGCAGATAAATGGCAATTTTCAATGTTTCAGCGCGAGACGGCAGCGTTTCGCTGGTTATCCGTGCGCGCTGCATGTCCTGTGCGCGGCAATTGGCGGCGGATCGGTCGCCTGTGCATGAAAAGCGGTTGTGGCGTGATCCTGATCTGTCCAGCGTTGATCTGGTCAGCCATCCGGAGCGCCTGGGCTATTTCAGCGAAGGCATGAACGGGATACTTAAGCGGATTACGACATGACGGCAAGCAATCTACAACTGGCGGTGAATCATGCCATGCATGATGCCGCATTGGCGCGTGCCCGCATGAATCTGCTTAATCCCTTGGGCATGGGGCTTGACGATAAGCGGGCCGCTGCCTGGTGCGAGTACGGCTTTAAGCAGAACCTGGACTTCCATGACTTCTACAAGCTGTATTGCCGCAATGGCTTGGCCAGTGGCGCAGTAGAGAAGCTGGCCGGGACTTGCTGGAAAACAAACCCTTGGGTGATCGAGGGTGACGAAGAGGACGAGTCTCGAAAAGAGACAGGATGGGAAAAGAAAACAAAGCGAGTTCTGACGGCCCGTTTATGGCGTCAGTTCCGCGAGGCTGACGCCCGGCGCTTGGTCGGTCGGTACTCAGCTCTGGTCTTGCGAGTCAAGGATAGTGGTAAGTGGCATGAGCCAGTGAAGGGCGGACGCAAAGCATTGGAAGAGGTGGTGCCTGTATGGGCCGCCTCTTTGAAGCCGCGTTGGGACACTAACCTCAACTCTGAGAGCTACGGCAAGCCGATTATGTGGAACTACGTAGAGCGTGGCGCCAATGGCCAGCCAGGCAACAATATAAACATCCATCCTGACCGAGTTTTTATTCTTGGGGACTACTCGGAGGATGCGATTGGCTTTCTTGAGCCTGTCTATAACAACTTCGTGTCGCTGGAGAAAGTAGAGGGCGGCTCGGGTGAGTCGTTCCTAAAGAATGCCGCCCGCCAGCTCAATGTCAATTTCGACAAAGAGATCGACTTTAATAATCTCGCCTCAATGTACGGCGTTTCGGTTGATGAGCTGCAGGAGCGATTCAACGAGGTCGCCAAAGAGGTGAACCGGGGCAACGATGTGCTGTTGCCGACGCAGGGAGCGACGGTAACCCCGTTGGTCTCAGCGGTCCCAGACCCAGGCCCAACCTACAACATCAACCTGCAGACGATTTCCGCTGGCTTGGATATCCCAAGCCGCGTATTGGTGGGCAATCAGCACGGCGAGCGGGCTAGCACCGAAGACCTGAAGTTTTTCTATGCGCGTTGCCAGTCACGCCGCATGGACCTGTCTTTCGAGATCGAGGATTTGGTTGACCACTTGGTGCGTATCGGTGTGCTGGATGCCACGGGCGAGAAGACAGTGATGTGGGATGACCTCACAGAGCAGACCTTTGCCGAGCGGCTGGATAACGCCGCGAAAATGAGCACGATCAACCAGACCGCTTTGGCGACGGGTGAGGAAGTGTTCAGCAACGACGAGATACGAGTTGCTTGTGGCTTTGACCCCAAAGACAGCGAGCCGTTAGAGGAAGGCGACGACGAGGATGAGGATGGCGACGAAACCGAAACCACCGATCCTGCCCCGTGACCTGCGTGACCCGACTGGCGTAGATGCGCTGGAACGACGCGCAATGCGTGACTTCAATGTGCGCATCAAGAAGGTAGCCAAGGCTTACCGTGCTGCGCTAGACGAGATACCAGTAGAGCCAGTGGTTAACCGGCGCTACCAGTTCCGACTCGACACGTATTTGTTGCGCACCTTGCTGGCCAGGCTGGATGCCATCGTTGCTGAGATCCTACTGGAAGGGGGCGATGAGAATATCTGGCTCTTTGACCGGTACGTGGAGGTAGCCGCTACACGTGGTACGGCCCAGGTGTTCGCCAACCTGTCTCAGCAGTCCGCAGCGTACAGGGGCGGGCGAATCTCATTGCAGGAGATTCTGCGCAGTGAGCCGCATCGTCGCCGTATGGCATTGCTCAGTGCTCGGGTAGCGGAAGAAATGAAGGGCGTTGTCGGCGATGTGAAGTCGAACATGACTCGGGTGCTAACCGAGGGAATAGGGCGCGGCCTTAATCCCCGAGAGGTGGCAAAGAGCCTGACCGCCCAGGCCGGTATTGAGACACGGCGGGCGCATCGGGTTGCACGTACTGAAATCACCACGGCGCTACGACGTGCCAAGTGGGACGAGGCCAGCGATGCCGAGCAGGACTACGGTCTGCAAACCAAAGAGCTGCATTTATCTGCGCTGAGCCCCACGACCAGGGCTACGCACGCAGCCCGTCACGGCAAGCTATTCACCCGGGACCAGGTGCAGGACTGGTGGAGCCAGAACGGGAACAGTGTGAATTGCAAGTGCACGACAGTGAGCGTGATGGTAGATGACGATGGGAAACCGGTTGTGCCTTCGATCATTCAACGCGCGCAACAAGCAAAAACCAATATGGAGAAACGAGGCTATGTCTGGTCAGACGCAGAATAGCGGGCCGATGCAGGTCAATGTGACCACGCAGGTCAACAGCCAGCAGATCCGTAAGATCACTCACAACGGACGAGAGCATTGGGTTCTGCCCAGCTACACGCTGCCTGCCAACGTGGTTATGAACGGTGGCTTGTACCCGGCCAGTGAGATCGATGCTCACTATCAGGTGCTGGAAGGAACGCTAGCACCGCTGGGCCATCCGCAAGTGGATGGTCAGTTCGTGTCGGCATTCAGTCCCGAGGGCATTAATGTTGGCCACGTGGGCGCATTCAACCGAAACGTGAAGAAATCCGGCAACCGTGTCTACCTGGAGAAGTGGGTGGATGTAGAGGTTGCGCAGCGCACCGAGGAAGGCCGAGCCTTGCTTGAGCGCGTGGAAGCTCTGGAGCGTGGCGATGATGTGCCGCCAATCCACACCAGCGTGGCGGTGTTTCTGGATCGCCTTGAGGCGAACGAGGAACAGAAAGCGGCCGGCGCGGATTGGGTTGCCAAGATCAAGAGCATGGACCACGACGCCATTCTTATGGATGAGGTGGGGGCGGCCACGCCGGAGCAGGGTGTCGGCCTCATGGTCAATGCAGACCAGGCCAAGCCCTTGCAAACCAACTCAGGCGCGTTGGTGGGTGAATCGTTCCGAGAACGCGAGCAGCGCCTGGACCGGGCCGCCAAAGAGCGGTTTGCTCAAGGCACTGACGAATATGCCTGGGTGGCCGACTTTACAGACAGCCAAGCCATCATCGTGCGTAACGGTGGGGCTGCTGAGGTTTACGGATACAAGACCGAGGCCGGGAAGATCGTCTTTGACGACACCGGCTCGGCCGTCGTGCGCCAAGAGTCCTGGGTGGCAGTCGTAGCTAACAGCATCAAGAAAGGCGCACAGAAGATTTTTACCCCGCAGGCCTGGCCTGCAGTCAACAACAAGGAGGGCGAAATGCCTCTGACTCCCGAAGAAAAGGCCGAGCTGACCAGCGAAATCAGTAAAGCCGTAACCGCCAATATTGGTCAAGCCGTGGCCGATGCCATCAAGCCGGTTTCCGAAGCCGTGACGGCACTGCAGGCCAATCATCAGGCGTTGTCCGACACGCTGACCGCAAACGCCAAGGCCGAAGAAGCCGACAAGCGTAAGGCCGTGGCTGCCGTGCATGGCGATATTGTGGCCAATGCGATGTCCGGTGAAGCGCTGGACGCCATGCACAAGTCTCTGGGCACCGCCGCACCGCTGGGTGCCGGTCATATCGAAACCAACAGCAACGCGCTGACCGCTGATGTCACTGCGCTGCCTAAGGAGTAAGACATGAGCCGATACCGCCGTGTGAATATCGATGGCAAGTCCATCACTGAAACCCGTGTGGCTGCCGCTGCACTGTTGCCTGGCACTTTTGCCGTCATTGATGCCAATGACAAGTTCGCTCAGGCCGCAGCCGCTGTTGGTCGCGTTTATGTCGTCAACTGCGCCTATCACCAGGGCCTGAACATTCGCGATGCAGTGCCCGCTGGTGATTCTGCTGTTGGCGATTACGTCGAAGAGGGCCGTGAGCTGGCCGTCCTGTGTCCTGCCGGTGCCTACAAAAAGGATTCGCCCATCAAGATCGGCGCGAACGGCCAGGGCGCTTTGGCTACTGACGACACCGACACCGTGATTGGCTACAGCCAAGACGAAGTGACGCTGACCGCCACTGACCTCATCCGTGTGCGCATGCGTGTCGGCACTGTGGCTGCTGCAACCACTGGGCCATAACAGGAGAAACACATGTTTTTTACCCAATCGGCTATTGCCGCTCATCCCCGATTGATGGGGCACCTCCAGGCGTTGCAAGCCAATCGCAACATCTGGAATAACCAAGACGCGGCCTTGCTGGCAGCAAACCGCGCCGTGATGACGCCGGAAATGCTGCAGGCCAACGCGCTTGCAGGTCTGGGCCGTGAGTTCTGGCAGGAAGTGGACAACCAGATCGTCACTTTCCGCGATCAAGAGACCGGCATGGAAATCGTCAATGACTTGCTGGCCGTGCAAACGGTGCTGGACATTGGCAAGACGGTGAAGTCGTACAACATCGCTGGCGATATCGCTGACGACGTGTCGATTAGCATCGACGGTCAGGCGCCGTACTCGTTCGATCACACCGAATACGACAACGATGGCGACCCGGTGCCAATCTTCACGGCAGGCTATGGCGTTAACTGGCGCCATGATGCTGGCCTGCGTACCGTTGGTATCGACCTGGTGCTGGACTCCCAGGCCGCCAAGCTGCGTAAGTTCTACAAGAGCATCGTCAGCTACGTGTTGACCGGCTCCGAGCGAATCCGTGTGGATAGCAAGCCCGGCCAGGGCCTGAAGAACCACCGCAATACGGTCAAACTGAACCTGGGTAGCGGTGCCGGTGGTGCGAATATCGACCTGACCACGGCCACGCCGCAGCAGATCATCGAATTCTTCACCAAGGGCGCATTCGCTCAAGCAGCTCGCAACAACAAGGTCGAGGCCTACGATGTGCTGTGGGTGTCGCCCGAGATTTGGGCGAATCTGTCTCAGCCGTACCTGATTCAACTGGGTACTGGCGGCGGCACCGTTGCTGGCTCCGTTCTGGATGCGGTCAAGAGCTTCATTCCTGCCCGCTCGATTCGCCAGACTTTTGCATTGTCCGGCAACGAGTTCATCGCATATCAGCGCCGTCAAGACGTTGTTTCGCCTCTGGTCGGCATGGCAGTTGGCACAGTGCCGCTGCTGCGCCTGCGCCCGCAGGACAACCACAACTTCCAGATCATGTCGGCCATGGGCTTGCAGATCAAGCGCGACGGCGACGGTAAGTCCGGCGTGCTGTACGGCGCTGATCTGGACTAAGGAGATGGGGATGGCTAAATATCAAGTCGTTCGTGCTTGGCACGGGGTAATCGTTGGTCAGGTATTAGAGATGGAGAAGGTACACCCATCTCTCAAGGCCAACGTCATCCCGTTGACTCAAGTTGCGCCAGCCTCCGATGAGGCCGGCGATCTACTGAGGCAGGCCCAGGCGGAAATCGATGCGATGCGCGGACAAGCCCAAGCTGAGCTCGCGCAACGTGTCGCCGAAGCTCAGCAGGAGGCTCAGGCCGAGGCTGATCGCATCATCAGTGAAGCAACCGCCGAAGCTGAGCGTATCAAGCAGGACGCACAGCAAAAGGCTGGGGAGCTGACCCCAGCAACGCCAGATACGGGCAGTAAACAGACGAAAGCCAAGTAACCGCTATCCAGGCGGTTTTTTACGCCCGTTCATTCGGGCAGACGCTTCCAAGCAACCTTAAATCGGTAGATACCGAGCCTGAGAGGGTGGAAGAGCTTTGACAAGATCCGAGTTAACTGCTGGGAGCGGACCCCAAGTCAGCCTGGTACGATCAGATGGTCACACGTCACGACTTTTTTACAACGGGCATATCGTCGGCTGGGGAACTGTTTGTGTGGCTCTGAAAAAGAGCCTAAACTTCGCGTCAAGCTCCGTGCTATAGTCGTTTTACAATTTTTACATTTGTGATGGTTGTCATTCGCCAGCTTAGTTAGTGTGTTCGCTTGCGCTTGCATTTAAAAGAATCTTGAGGTTTTTGATGGATTCTGTAAATGATTTAAATAATATATTGGAATTATGTCTCTAGCACAGCCTGTAACCATAATAAATGAAATAGTAGATGGCTTTAATTTGGAGTCTAGCAGAGACGCGTCCATAAGAAAGAGCAATGACTTTAATTATAGAAAATTTCTTTCTGATATTAATAAGCTGAAGAAGGTGGATGCATTTTCAGGTTGGCAATTGCAGGCTGCTCTTCAGGTTTTTACCGGCGACATTGAAGAGTTTAGACGATGCATGGATATCGCTAGAGGCTTAGGTGATATTTACAGCAAACAATCTATTGGGATCTATTTTCCTACTTTAGTTCAGCTCGGGTTGTCGTCTGAGTGTCAAGCGGAGCTGAAAAGTAAGGATTGGCCAAGGCTAGGGATGGTTTCCCAAGTTGGGGAGGCGGCTTTAATGTCCGGGTCGTTACATCTGTTGTTGGAAATGTATGCGCAAGCAGATGAGATACAGTTACAGTATAAGCCAGCTATTGATGTAAATATTTTGCAAAAAATGGTAGCTGTTTTACAAGCTGGTGGCTTAAATGATTTAGATATTGGGGCTCTTCTTGACTTGGCATTTGCGCAGCTAAAGAAGAAAAGCCTTCTTTCATCGGATATCTGTTTTGATTTTGTTGAAGATGATGGCGATGGTAATTTGGTAATACATATTGGTTTGGCTGCGGGCCTTGAGTCCTTGCTGGAGTTGCAATGTGATTTTGCGTTAGCGGTAGCCATGGGACGTAAAAATTATCCTCGGGTACACGTTTTATTCGAGTTTCCAGGGAAAATTCGGGAGATGGCATGTCAGTAACTCCTCAAGAATTGATGACGTTCGCAGATGAGTTGTGGAGAAAAGCGAATTGTGAGATGAGTCATAGATTTGCTGTTAGTAAGTTTTATTACTCTATTTATCATTTGTGTGATTCAGAGTTTTCCTGTTACCGGCTTTCTTCCGATGATCTGAGAGGCGGGGTTCATCAAAGACTATGGGAAGGATTGAAAAGTTTCGAGTGCGAATCAGACTTTGATAAACAGGTACTTGTGCGAACAATTGGGATTTTGGGTGATACCCTAAGAGTGCGACGGGTTTCTGCAGATTATTTTTTAGATGAAAATATTAATTCTGGTGACTCCCGTCTGGCACGGGGACACGCTAAAGATGTTGCTAGTAAGGTTCAGCAATACTTGACCGCTGCTACTG
>JASJKW010000253.1:0-8250 GCA_037621305.1 Pseudomonas sp. | reverse complement strand
TGCGCCAACTCTACGGCGACCTCCAAAGCCGGGACGCCCACGTCGGCTGGCTTTCGCTGGATGCCGATGACAATTACCTGCCCCAATTCATGCTCAGTCTGCTGACGCTGCTCGAATCACTGCCCGGCCACTGGCGCGTTTCCCTGCGGGAGATATTCGCTCGTGACACCAGTCCGCAGTTCCAAATGACCATGGCCTATCTTCTCAATGAGCTGGCAGAACTGAATTCCCCGGTGTTTCTGCTGCTGGACGATATCCAGGCCCTAACCAACCCCGCGACGCAGGCCAGACTGCAATACCTGCTGGACAATGCGCCCGACAATCTGCGGCTATGCCTGGGCACACGCTGCACCGCCGAACTCGCATTAACGCCTCTGCGTTACCGCGGCCAGTTGCTGGAATGTGCTGCGCCGGATCTGGCTTTCACTCCGAAGGAAGCCCGCGACTACTTCAAACTGCGCGGTGGCCTGGGCCTATCCGACGACGCTCTGCAACAACTCATGGATATATCCGAGGGCTGGGCCACCGGCCTGCAGATGCTGGCCACCAACTCGACTTTCCGCTCAGCGCCGGGTGATGCGTTGGAAAAACTCAAGGAAGGTGTTCGTGTCGTCAGTCGGTTCTTCGATGACATCGTGCTCAGTTCCTTGCCGATCGAGACCCATGACTTTCTGCTCAGGATCAGCATTCTCGACGAACTATCAGCGGATCTCTGCAACGCGGTAACGCAGAGGCAGGACGCAGAAGACATCCTACGGTGGCTGGTAGACAGGAATCTGTTTATCACCCTGGTGGATGAACATACGCCCCGCTACCGCCTGCACCAGTTGTTCGCGGAAACTCTGCAGGCACGCCTGTTGCGCAGTCGTGACCATGATGTTGCGCAGCTGCATATGCTGGCCAGCCAGCATCTTGCCCAGACCCAGCAGTGGCGTCAGGCGATCCGTCATGCCCTGCAAACAGCGCCCGGCAACCTGCTGGGTCAGAATCTGAGCGACCTCGAAGCCGGCGCCCGCCATCTGGCGGAACAAGGGGATCTGGATACCCTGCTGCGCTGGCTCCGGCAACTACCTAAGGTTGCCTATGCCCAGAGCCAGCGGCTGCAGTTGACCCTCGCCTGGGTGCTGGCCCATCACTTTCGATTCGCCGAGTGTCATCAACTGTTGGAGGACGCAGAAGTCCTGGCCGCGTCCCAGAGGCTGCAAGGCGATGCCATGCAGCTGGAAATCCGCGCAGTAGCCGCCGTGTGTGCGGTGCTGGCCGATGACCCATTGCGCGCCGAACATCTTCTCGAACCTCTGCTGCCGCGCCTGCCCGAGCTGCCACCCTGGATCGCCGGGCTAGTCTGCAATAGCCTGAGCTCCTCCTATCTGGCCCAGGGTCGGCATGTCGAGGTGTTGGATCTGCAGCGCCAACAGCCGCTGCAAGGCGACAGTACCGATAACCTGCTGGTAACCCTCTACCGGGCCAGTATTCTGGGGCAGGTGTATATGCGCCAGGCCGACTTGAACACCGCCGGCCGCTTCTTTCTGGAGGCACTGGGCCGAGCGGAAAACGCCACCGGCGGTCAATCGAACGGCGCCATCATTCTTCGCGCCCATCTTGCCGAGCTGTTCCACGAACGGCGTCAATGGGACGAGTTAACTGCGAAGATCGAACCGGAACTGGCATTGATCGAACGTACCGCCACCTTGGATGGGTTGCTGAAGGTCTATCGCAGCCTGATTCGCAGCCATGGTCAGCAGCCCTCCGGCCGTGCCGAACAACTGGTCGAGCAGGGCCTGCACCTGGCTCGGCAGCGGGACTGGCCGCGATTCAGCGCCGGCATGCTGTCGGAAGACATTCATCTGAAACTTGCCCGCGGGCACCTTGAGGAAGCTTGTGAGAGCCTGACGCAGCTTGCGCAGTTGTGCGAAGCCCATGGCCAACTGGCACCCTCCAGTTGCCGGGAAATCGATGAGCTGATTACCCTGCATCACGCGCGGCTGGCCATGCACCACGGCGATTATCTCGCCGCCTCTCTGCAGCTGGCACCGCTGGCCCGCCAGTTGCTGCAACGGGGGCGGGTGCTGGCCTGGTTGCAGCTGGAAACCCTGCGGCTGTGCTGCGAGTGGCAATTGGGCCGCCAGGCGTCGGCCATGGCTGGGCTGCTACCGTTGTTGCAACGGGGGGCCCAACAGCAGTTGCGCCAGAGTTTTGTGGAAAGCAGCCCGGTCCTGGTCGAGCTGCTGCGAGCTCTGCGCACCAGCCCGGACTGCACCGAGGCACTCGGCAACTATATAGACGAACTGCTGAAGTATTTTCCGCAAGCCGACGCGACACCGCGACCACAGAACGAGCCGCTATTGAGCGAGCGCGAGCAGGAGGTACTGGCGATGGTCGCCACCGGTTCGGCAAACAAGGTGATTGCCCGCTCGCTGGGTATCTCCGCCGAAACAGTCAAATGGCATCTGAAGAATATTTTCCACAAACTGCAGGTCGGAGGTCGCATGCAGGCGTTGATCCGGGCTCGGGAGCTGGGCCTGGTCCCGGATCAGCCGGCGTCTCAGAGCGTCATGCCGCCGTCCACGAAGAACTCCGCACCGGTGGCGAAACTGGCCTGATCCGACGCCAGGAAGGATACCATGGAGGCGATGTCCTGCGGCTCGCCAATCCGCCCGATGGGATGGTCGGCAATAAAGCTGGCGAGCAATGCCTCCGGCTCGTCGGACTGCTGCAACACCTTGTCCACAATCGGAGTGCGCGTGGCCCCGGGATGTACCGTATTGACCCGGATGCCATAGCCCTGCCGAGCGCAGTGCAGGGCGACCGTCTTGCTCAGCATGGTCACCGCCGCCTTGCTGGCATTGTAACCGGCCAGCTCGGCCTTGACCTTACGGCTGCAGCCGGAGGCAATATTGATGATGGCACCGCCGGTGGCTTTCATCAGCCCGATAGCGTTCTGACAGCCGAGAAACACGCTGTCCACATTGATGGCGAATTCCCGTTTGAGCAGCTCGAGACTCAGGGTCTCGATATTGCCCATGGTGGTGATCCCGGCATTGTTGACCAGCACATCCAGCCGCCCATGCCGCTGGCGCAGTCCATCCATGATCTGCTGCCACTGCCGCTCGCTACTCACATCCAGTGGGAGAAACTCGGCATTGCCACCCAGCTCAGCAACCTGCCGCTCACCCCCCGGCTGATCGATATCGGTCAATATCACGTACATGCCATCGGCATGCAGCCGCTGCGCAATGGCAGCACCCAGGCCGGACGCCGCGCCTGTCACCAGAGCAACTTTCATGACTGCTCTCCTTGCAAAGCCTGAGTTGCCGCCTGCACGCCCGCCTCTCGGCCCAGCACTATGGCGTTACCCACTGCCAGACCACCGCCACCGTAACGGGCACCCTGGAAGCAGCCCAGCACTTCACCCGCCGCGTAGAGGCCGGCGATGGGACGCTTGTGCGCATCCAACACACGCATGCGCAGATCCACGTCCAGACCCGCCGCGGTATTGCCGATGATCGCCGAGCGGATTTCCACCGCGTAGAAAGGCCCGGTACGGATCGGGAACAACCTGGGAGCATTCTTGTGGAACTGGACGTCTTCGCCCAGATCGCAACTCTCGTTGTATATCTCGACGGATTGCGTCAGGGTTGACGCATCGATACCCGCCGCTGTCGCGAGCCCTTCGAGGGAATCGCTGACCTTGACCCGCCCCTTGCTCACCTGGTCACGAATGGTTGGCTCTTCCCAGGTGGGGATATTGATCCCGGCGTTGTAGGGGTCCAGGTAGCGGACATCCATGCTCGCCTCAACCAGCGCCCGATCATCGAAGATCGCCCAGGCTCGCCGCTCCGGCTGTTTCTCGATCAGGTAGCCACAGACGGTATAGGGCGAGAGTTCGGACATGAATCGCTCGCCACGCTTGTTCACCACCATGATCCATGGCGGCAACCAGGGCTCCAGCGCCTGCCAGAAGCCCGAGGTGGGCAACGTCAGACCAGTATCGTGGCCGACGACGCCGGCACCTACCGCCTCGCCCATAGTGATGCCGTCGCCGAGGATATAGGGATTGTTGCGATGGACCGCCCAGGTCCAGCCGTCATGCCAGGCGGTGGGGTAGTGCTTGCGGATCATCTCCGGGCTGTTGCCAAAGCCGCCGGTGGTGACCACCACACTGGGCGCATACAGCTCGGTATCCTGAGCACGCACGCCGATCACCCGACCGTCTTCGCGAATCAGTGACTGCACCCGGCAATCGAGCACTACCTCGATGCCCGCCACCCCCACCGCGTTGATCAGCGCATCGGCGATGCCCTGACCAGCACCCTCGCAGGAGTGGCCACGGGGCACGCTGTCGACGCCGGAGCGCGTCAACCAACGCGGCGAAAACTCCGCACCCAGTTCGATCAGCCATTCCAGCGCCGGGCCGCAGTGTTCAGCGTAGAAACGGATCAGGTCCGGCCGCGCGTCCCACTGGTTGAGAGTCATCAGATAGTCGTAGACATCCTGGGGGCTGTCGTCGGTTATACCTGCTTCACGTTGTACCGAGGTGCCGCAGGCGTAGAACACCCCGCCAGAACTGGCAGTCGCCCCGCCCAGATGCTTGTCCGCTTCCAGTATCACTACCGAAGCGCCGGCGCGGCGCGCCTCCAGGGCAGCAGCCATGCCACCGCCGCCACCACCTACTACAATCACATCGTAATCATTGACTCTGGTCACGCTGATACTCCCGTTCTTGTTGTTCTCGATGTTATTGCTGCTGTTGATCTGCTTTACGCTGCTTCACCCACTCCCGCGCCTGGGCCGAGCAGGCCCAATCAATCGCTCTGTCGAGCAGCTGGCGAAACTGCGAGTGCCGATAGGCCGCAGGGCCGTCGCCGCACTGCAAATAGACGATGGGGCTGTTGGCGTAGTGCTTCACCCAGCCGATCAGGGCGCTACCCGGCGGATGCTGCCAGCCCTGCCGGTCATTCATATGGCCTTCCAGCGCCCGCCGGGCGGAGAAAAATTCGCTGTCCGTGAAACTGAAATCGCTGACCAGCAAGGGCTCGATATCCTCGGTATGCACCTCGAACAGATACAATTCGTCGGTCAGCTCGAAAGATTCCAGTCCCGCGACTAGGGGATGGTCCGACACCGGGAAGATCCGGTGCGTGACATTGAGCCGATAACCGGAGTCGGGTTTCACCTCCCCGTCCTCTTCTACCGGCTGATAATGAAACCGACCGCCGACGATGTCCGCCCATAATGGCCATGCTGGCCAGGCGGCAATGGCGTGGTGCAACACCACCAGGGGCGTGCCTTGTTCCAGCATGGCCAACAAGCCCTGCCGATAGAAATCCGGTGGCGGATGAAAGATCGGTTTGCGGCCACCGTCCCGGACAAACTGGATGCCGGGCATGTCATACAGCACATAGCAATCGAAATGCCTGGCCGCCTCCGGATTGAACAATAACTGGGCCGCCGGGTGCTCCACCGCCGACCACTCGACATGCGGATTGTTCTCGAACAGCTCGAAGAACGGATCACGCTGAAAGGCGTGCCCCCGGGTGACCACCAGCAGATTGTGCTTGCCGGCCTCGGGAAAATGCGTCTGCCCGCCCTGCCCACTGCGAGCGCGGTGTTCTTCTGGAATATCGGCTGCGTCCATGATGATCTCCTATTGATGCAGGGAACGGCCCAAGCCATCAAGGACGGATTCATGGATGGCCTCAGACAGCGTCGGATGGGCGAAGATCATCTGCGCCAGCTCCTCACTGCCTGCTTCCAGTTGCCGCGCCAGCCCCAGCACATGGATCTGTTCAGGGGCTTCATGACCAACCAGATGGGCGCCCAGCAGCTCGCCGGTGTCCGCATCCCATACCGTTTTGGCAAAACCTTCCGCCTCGCCGGCAGCCAGCGCTTTGCCATTGGCCTGCAGGGAAAAACGTCCGATACGCACTGGGTAACCCGCATCCCGCGCCGCCTGTTCGGTCAGGCCGACGCTGGCGACCTGCGGACGGGCGTAGGTACAGGATGGCACCAGCAGAGGATCCAGCGGCGCCGTGCCCTCCACCCCGGCCAGATGATCGACACACAGCAGGGCTTCATGACTGGCCTTATGCGCCAGGCAAGGGCCACCGGCCAGATCGCCGATGGCATACAGGCCAGCCACATTGGTCCGGCACCATTGATCTGTGATGATAAAGCCGCGCTCCTGCTGCACGCCGATGGCCTCCAGTCCCAGCCCTTCGCTGTTGGGTTGCACTCCGGTGGCCAGCAGCATGCGTTCGGCTTTGAGCGACCTGGTCTGCCCAGCCTGATTCAGTTGGCAAACCACCTGATCATCCTCACCTTTCCAGCTAAGGCTGGCGCCGGTATGCACAGTGATGCCACGGGCAGCAAAGACGCGCTGCATATGAGCGGAGACCTCGTCATCCTCCTGCGGCAGCAAACGCGGCGCCTGTTCGACCAGGGTCACTTCGACGCCGAGATCGTTGTACAGGCTGGCGAATTCGCAGCCGATGGCACCGGCGCCAGCAATCAACAGCGAGGCTGGCAGCGCGCTTGGGCGCAGCGCTTCGCGGTAGGTCCAGATACCAGGGTGATCAACGGGAAAGCCCGGCAAACCGCGCGGCCTGGCACCCGTGGCGAGGATGATATGCCGAGCGGTAAACATCTGATCGCCATCCGCCATGGAGACGCTCAACTTGCCCTTGCCGGTCAGCCGGGCCTCACCACACACCACCTCAACGTCATGTTTCTTCAGTAGATAGGCGATACCGCCCACCAGTGTCTCGGATACCTTGCGGCTGTGGGCGACCAACCCCTGGATATCCACCTGGATATTGCCCACCTGAATGCCAAAGCGGGCGGCGTCCCGGCAGGACTGCAGCACGTCCGCGCCTTTGAGCAGCGCCTTGGTCGGAATACAGCCCCAGTTCAGACAGATACCGCCCAGCTCTTCGCGCTCCACCAGCAGGGTGCACAGCCCGAGTTGAGCTGCCCGCAGGGCGGCGACGTAGCCGCCTGGCCCTGCCCCCACCACCGCCACGTCATATATGCGCGACATCATCACCTCACACCATGAGCAGCGCGGGCGTTTCCACCAGCCGCTTGAGTTCTTTCATGAAACTGGCCGCCAACGCGCCATCGACCACCCGGTGATCACTGGATAACGAAGCAATCAGCTGTCGGCGGATCACCATCTGTCCCTCACGCACCACCACCTGCTCGGCAGCAGCGCCAACCGCCAGAATGGCTACCTGCGGCGGATTGATGATGGCGTCGAACTGCCGGACCCCATGCATGCCCAGGTTGGAGATGCTGAAACTGCCGCCCTGAAACTCCGCCGGCTTGAGGGTGCCGGCCTTGGCGCGGGTAGCCAGGTCGCGTATCAACGTGGAAATCTCGCCGAGACTCTTGCGGTTGGCAGCGACAACGATGGGCGTGATCAATCCGCCGTCAATGGCCACTGCCACGGCTATATCGGCATCGGCCAGTTGCCGGATTACCTGCCGCTGCTCGTCGTACTGCACATTCAGCTGCGGCACGGCCATCAGCGCCTGGGCTGAGGCCTTGACCAGCATGTCATTGACCGAGATCTTCAGTCCCGGCACCGCACCATTGAGGGTGTCGCGCAATCCCAGCAGCGCCTCAAGATCCAAATCCATGCTGACCCGGTAATGCGGTGCCGATTGCTTGGATGCCTGCAACCGGGCGGCAATGGTCCGGCGCATGGCGGACAGGGGTTGTTCGGTCACACTCGGCGCATCCACCGCATGACAGGCTGCCGCCATCGCAGCACCCGGAGCTCGGGAAAGCAGCGCCTCCACATCCGCGCGACATACCCGGCCGCGACTGCCGGTGGCGCGGCACTGGCGCAGATCAATGCCCCTGGCTGAGGCCAGCCGCCGGGCAATCGGCGTCGCTGCCACCTGACTGTCATCTCCGATAACGCCTGTGGAGTCTGCTGACTCATGCAGCGGCAGACTGCCGCCTGCGACACTAACGGCCCGTGCGATATCGTCGACAGAAACACGCCCTTCCCGTCCGCTGCCATCGATTTTGCCCAGATCGATACCTTCACGCTGGGCCAGCCGCAAGGCATGGGAAGTCGCCAGTACTGCAGAATCGGTCTCGCCACGCAGGGAGGCCGGGATGCCACCAGTGGCAGCCGGCCTGATCTCGGCTGTCATTTGCGCAGCAGGTGTTGGTACAGACGCAGGTGGCCTCTCGGCAACCGACGGCTGCGGCGGTGGCTCCGGCGCTGCGGCTGCAGCC
>JASJKW010000252.1:0-3268 GCA_037621305.1 Pseudomonas sp. | reverse complement strand
AGGGCAGCGCCGAAGGGCGCTCTTCCAATGCATTGCTGCGATACAGGGATAATGTCAGGTGTTCGCGCTTGGCCAGCGCCGGCAGCAGCGTCTCCAGTCGAGCCAAGGCATCCCAATTGCCGCTCACTTGCAGCAACAGAGCAGTGCAGGTGCCGTGTCGGCTCATGCGGCTGCTGACAATCAGGCAACGCTGCTCCATGCAGAGGCGCGTCAGCATGCTGGCCATAGCAGTGGTTTGTTGCCCCATGGCATTGATTACCAGAAATTGCTCCTGGGGGCTGGGCGCTGTGGACATAAGATTCCTCAAAGACTGGATTGCCGGGTCGGCAGCCCAAATGGGGCCTGCTGACAAGCTGCCTATTGTCCCCGTCTGTCGTCGGCGGTTCAACCATCAGTTTTACTGCGGTTTATAGGCTTAACGCAGCCGTCGTCCCTTGTGCTGGAACCATGGCGAAAGTACCATTGCTGATCAATCTATTTCTTGTGGAGCCCCTTGCATGATTTCAGGCAGCCTTGTGGCGCTGGTAACCCCCATGGACTCGCGTGGCAGCCTGGATTGGCAAGCGCTTGAGCGTATCATTGACTTTCATCTGGAGCAGGGCACCGATGGTATCGTCGCGGTCGGCACCTCAGGGGAGTCCGCCACGCTGGATATGGATGAGCACAAAGAGGTCATCCGCCGCGTAGTTGATCAGGTCGCCGGCCGGATTCCGGTCATCGCCGGGACGGGAGCCAACTCCACCAGTGAAGCGGTCGAGCTGACCGAAGCGGCACGCAGCGTGGGTGCAGATGCCTGTCTGCTGGTCACGCCGTACTACAACAAGCCCACTCAAGAAGGGCTTTATCAGCACTTCAAGTTCATTGCCGAAGCTGTGGCCATTCCGCAGATTCTGTACAACGTGCCTGGGCGGACCGCCTGCGACATGCTGCCCGATACCGTGGTACGGCTGGCAGATATCCCCAATATCATCGGCATCAAAGAGGCCACCGGCGACCTGCAGCGTGCTCGCGAAGTGATTGAGCGCGTTGGCGAGCGCATGGCTGTGTATTCGGGTGACGACCCTACCGCGGTGGAGCTGATTCTCCTTGGCGGCAAGGGTAATATCTCGGTTACCGCCAACGTCGCCCCCAAGGCCATGCATGATCTGTGTATTGCCGCATTGCACGGCGATGCCGACACTGCCCGCCGTTTGAATGACTTGCTGATGCCTTTGCACAAACAGCTGTTCATCGAGTCCAATCCGATTCCGGTGAAGTGGGCGCTGCATGAAATGGGCCTGATCGAGGACGGTCTGCGCTTGCCGCTGACCAGTCTCAGTGCAAGCTGCCGGCCGATAGTACGCGAGGCCATGCAGCAGTGCGGCTTGCTGTGACCCTGAGAATCATACAATCAAGGAATTCCAAATGAAGCCTGTGCTCAATGCACTGACCCTGGTAGTGATCAGCGCTGGCCTGAGCGGCTGTGGTTATCTGTTCGGTGAAGAAGGTTATTTCCGTGACCGCGGTTCGGACTACCAGTCTGCTGTCATCGAGCCGCGCATGACGGTACCTGTCGAACTGAACAGCAAGCCCATAGGTGACCTGCTGCCGGTGCCTGGTCAGCTGGGTGCCACCAGCAGCGAAGGGAAATTCCAGCTGCCGCGCCCGCAAGCACTGAATGTCGGTGCAGACTTCAGTGAATTTTCCATGCAGCAGAATGGCGGTGACCGCTGGCTGCTGGCGCAGCGCGAACCGACCAGTCTGTGGCCACAGGTACGGCAGTTCCTGAGTGAATATCAGGTCCCCGTCGCCAGTGAATCCGCCACGCTGGGAGAGATGGAAACAGATTGGCTGGCCTTTGAGGAAGACGCTGACAATGCCTTGATGCGCCGTTTGTTGCCAGCCGTTGGGCCCAACCGTCGTACCGATGGCCAGGAACAACGTTTCCGTATTCGGGTGGAGCCGGGCGTACAGTCGGGCAGCAGCGAAATCAAGGTGCTGCACATGCAGCGCAGCCAGGGTAGCGACCGAGCTGAGTGGCCAGCTGCTTCGGATAACAGCAATCTTGAGCGTGCCGTACTCGCCGAGCTGGAGACTTATCTGAGCCAGGCTGGAGATCTGGATTCAGCTGCTTTGTCGACCGTGGGCGAGGCTCCAGCAGCGCGGCGCAGCACACTGGATCAGGACGGTGCCGGCAATCCGGTGTTGAACATGCAGACCGACTTCAACCGAGCCTGGGCAGCGATCGGCCAGGCGCTGGCCAAGGCGGACATTCAGGTTGCCGATATCAACCGCAGTGCAGGCGTGTATTACGTCAACCCTGAGCAGAGCGCTGTCGATCAAGACGGGCCCGGTTTCTTCGGCCGCCTGTTCGGTCGTGACAAGACGCCTGAGCAAGATAGCGCACAGCGTACCCAGGTGCGTCTGACATCGGTGAGTAATCGGGTCCAGGTCACTGTGGAAGACAGTATCGACACCAGCACCGACTCCAGCCAGGCCAGGGAACTGCTTCGCCGGATTCACGACAACCTGAACTGAAATGCGTTACTGCTCGCTGGGGAGTGGCAGTCGAGGCAATGCCACTCTGATTGAACATGGTCGGACTCGGCTGTTGGTGGATTGCGGGTTCAGTTTGCGCGCGACCGAACAGCGGCTGGCTGCAGCAGGACTGAGTCCACGACAGCTGACGGCGATACTGGTCACCCACGAACATTCGGACCACATCAAAGGGGTCGAGCGACTGGCGACGCGTTACAGCCTGCCGGTGTACATGACGGCAGGCACCTACCTTGGTATGGGTGACACAGCGTTGCCGGTCGAGCTGATTCACTTTGGTCAGGATCTGGTGATCGGTGATATCCGGGTCACACCGGTTCCGGTACCCCATGATGCGCGCGAGCCTTGTCAGTTCATTTTTGACAGTGGTTGTCATCGTCTGGGTGTACTCACTGACACCGGTATGATTACCCCGCTGATCACGGAAATGTACAGTGGTCTGGATGCGCTTTTTCTCGAAGCCAACTATGATCCGATGATGCTGGCTAACGGTCCCTATCCGCCCTTCCTGCGGGCGAGGGTCGGAGGTAGCCTCGGTCATCTGAGCAATCAGCAGGCAGCGGGACTGCTTGAAGCAATCGATATGAGCGCGCTGAAGCATGTCGCCATTGCCCATATCAGTGAGAAGAACAACCGGCCGGAGTTGGCTCTTGGCGAGCTGTCCAGAGTTCTGGGTGGCTGGGAGGGTGAATTGCGGTTGGCAGTACAAAATCAGGGTCTGCCTTGGCAGAAC
>JASJKW010000251.1:0-2860 GCA_037621305.1 Pseudomonas sp. | reverse complement strand
CGGATCGCCGCCAGCGGCTGGTTGAGTTCATGACTGATACTGGCACTCATGGTGCCCAGGGCCGACAACTTGCCGGCCTGTACCAGTTCGTCCTGGGCGCGCACCAGCTCCTGCTGGGCCTGTTCGCGTTCCAGCACTTCCTGTTTGAGACGATCATTGAGCTGCTCGAGGTCGAGGGTGCGCTCCTGGACGCGCTGTTCCAGTTCGGCGCGCGCGCGCGCGTCCAGGGCGATACGTTCGAGGTAATGGTGGCGTCTCAAGATCAGCAAGCTGAGCAGTAGCAACAATACCAGCAGCGCGGCGCCACCCACCGCCAGGGCGCTGCGTACCGGGCGATCCAGCAACAGCCGGGGGGCCATGATGCTGACTGTCCAGCCGGTCTCGGGCAGGTGACTGCTCTGCACCAGCCAGGTACTCGTATCGAGCGGCAGGGGTGGTGGCGACAGGGTGGGATAAGGCTGGTTGGCGGCGATGTTGGCCTGCTCATTGGAGCTCAGCGGGCGGCTGGCATGGAAGCGCCAATCGGGTCGCGAAGTGAGGATGACCACGCCGTTGTCATCGGTGACCATCAACTGCTCGAGGGTGTTGCCCCACAGGGTTTCGGTATGGTCGAGATCAATCTTGACTGCCAACACACCGATCTTGCGGTCCTCCTCGTGCACCGCGTAGGCGAAGTAGTAGCCGCGCTTGCCGGAAGTGGTGCCAAGGCCGAAGAACTGCCCCAGCTGACCAGAGAGGGCCTCGCGAAAATAGGGGCGGAAATCGAAATTGCCGCCGATGAAGGAATCGGGCTGATCCCAGTTGGAAGCGGCCAGGGTCAAACCTTCGGGATTCAGCAGATAGATCACATCGGCACCGGTCTGCTCGCGGATCTGCGCCAGCAACTGGTTGGCCTGCTTCTGTATCGGAACGTCGTCAGGGGCGTGCAGGGCGGCGCGCAGATCCGGGAGGTCGCCGAGGATCTGCGGTAGCACCTCGAAGCGCCGCAGGGTGCCGAGCAGGTTGGCGATATAGAGGTCGAGGGTCTGGCGATTCTGTTCGATCAACACGCCATGGTAATAGCGCTCGGCCAGATGCTGTACCGGCCACAGCAAGGGTGCCAGCAGCAGCGCCAATAACGCCAGACCGCGCCACCGCAGGCGCTGCGGGGGCTTGTCGGGCGGAGCGAGAGAAGGAAGAGTCTGGTCCATCGCTGCATTATGCACGTTTGCGATGCGGGTACAGAGTCCTTCTTATATCACCCGGTTATGGCGCCTGACGGCAAGCGCCGGGGAGGTGACTTGAGATGTGCCGGACTGACTCAAAGAGCCGGGCGAGCCAGGGGACCTTGGCCTGCCGCCAGCAACTCCGGAAAATCGCCCAGTCGTGCGTGCAGCGCCTGGGCTTCGCGGTAGTCCTCGATCGCCCGGCGATAGGCCATGCGTTTCTTGTCTTCCTGCCGACGGCGTTCGTTACGTACGCTCTTGGTGGATTCACCTGCAAAGTCTGGAATGAAAGCCATGCTGCCTCCCGAAACGTTGATGGGTTGGGACGAGCCCATCTTGCAATGTCCGAGATGACCGATTGATGACGATTTGGCGGCAGTTTCGGGTAATCTGTCCGGCGGTATGAGTGCGTCGGCAGCGGTCTGTTACTGCGGCGCTCTGCCACATGGATGGAATGCATTATCAATTGCGACTAATTATCATCAAGTGTATTGTCTTGCTGAACCGCCCATGTCGGGCGTTCCAGGAGGACCCATCATGCAGACTTCATTTCGCTTGTTCGCCGGTATTATCGCCCTCAGTCTGAGTGCCGTCAGTTGGGCGGACACTGAGCGTCCTGGCCACTTCAAGGGCGAGCCTGCTGACACTCTGCAGCAAGCGGTAACCAACCTCAGCGAATACAACACCAAGCTGGATGAGCTGCTCGCCAAGGATGAGCTGACGCCCATGGACATGCATGAGGTGCATCAGCTGACCTACACCCTGGAAAACGCATTGCAGAAGATCCAGGCTGATCTGGCCGATACCGCTGAGGTGCTCGAAGAGGTGCATATCGCGTCGGAGACGGGCAAATCTGGGGTAGTGACGGAAAAGGGTCAGGCTTATCTGCAAACCACCCGCATTCTGGTTAAATAGCTGACGTTCACGCTGCCGGGTCCAAAGGTATAACATGGGGTGGCTGAGGGTTTGAAAAAACCATCAGCAGCATTCGCCCGATGGCGAACAGTTTTCCCATGGATCTGGAGAGGTTTGATGGAACAGGTGCGTTTTCCACGCATTCTCGATCTGCGTTTCAAGTTATCGGTATTGGCAGTACTGCTGACATTGCCTGTGGTCGGTTCGTGGAAGCTGCTCCAACAGGGCATACCCATTGTGCTGGTGACATACCTGCTCGCCAGTTGCGCCGGTTTTCTGCTGTTCTGGTCCGACAAAAACAAGGCCCAGAACGGTGGCTGGCGTACGCCGGAGAAGACCTTGCATGGCATCGAGCTGTTGGGCGGCTGGCCAGGCACGCTGGTCGCGCAGCAGGTATTTCGCCACAAGACCCGCAAGGCCAGTTATCTGATCACGCTGTGGATAATTATCGCTGTGCACCAGCTGGTCTGGGCAGACAAGCTGGTGTTCGATGGGCGCTATCTCTGGCAATGGTTGGCGCCATTGCTGGGCTGATGAATCAGCTCAGACCAGTACACCCTGGCTGCGCAGATAATCGTCATAGGTGCCGGAGAAGTCCTTGACACCGGATTCCGACAATTCGATGATCCGCGTGGCCAGGGAGCTGACAAACTCGCGGTCATGGCTGACGAAGATCAGTGTGCCGGGATAGTTGTCCAGCGCCAGGTTCAGGGCTTCGATGGATTCCATATCCAGGTGGT